>JAKLJF010000048.1:12013-14743 GCA_023151335.1 Thermoanaerobaculia bacterium
ATAGAACGTCCTGAAAAACAATACGTTCCGGCCATTCACGATTTTGTAGCACTCCGGATTGATCTCTACCTTTTCGCCGCGCAGCGCCATGGCGTGGCCGCACCAGCCGCCCCATACGGGCTCATATTTGGCCGGGTTGGTCTTAAATTCGGCCAGGTTGGCGCTGTTCGCAAAACGGTAGATCACGCCGTCGTAGTCGTAGGCGATTTCCGGTTTGCCTTTTTTCGGGCCGCCTTTGAAATACGACACCGGGTCGTACCCGTCGATGGCCAGGCGTTCCTTCGTGAGGCGAAAGTGTTTGGTGCGCGCGTTCGGGCCGGCGTTGGCCGGTTCGTTTGCGGGTTGAAAACCGGATTGGAGCGCGACAAAAACAGCCGTACCGAGGGTGATTGCAAGTGAAAATTTCATGGTTATGTGTTTGAATGTGAGAAGTTTATGAGGGGGTTTAGAGGGTTTAGAGGGTTTAGGGGGTTTAGAGGGTTTAGAAGGTTTAGAGGGTTTAGTTAAAAAAATACGGAGCTGATGGCTGCGTACGGGAGTACTGTTTTTTTCCGGCTTTTCCGAATCCGTTCCAGATCGGTGAGGGTTTTGATCAGCGCCCCGACCGACCAGGCCTGGTGGATGGTACCCTTGCCGCTCAGGGGCGTTTGTCCGTCAAATATTTCGGCGATGCCGAAGATGCAGCCCTGTTGGTAAAAGTGCTTTTTCAGCGGTTCCAGCAGTTGGAGCGCTTCCTGGCGGCTTTGCTCCGACCAGTCGTGCACTTTCAGCCAGGCCGTAATATACTCGCCGAGCAGGAAGGGCCAAACGGTGCCCTGGTGATAGGCCGTGTCGCGTTGCCAGGGGGTGCCGCCGTACTCCGGTTTGAAGTCGGGATGTTCGGGCGAGAGCGTGCGGAGGCCGTAAGCGGTGAGCAAATGCTCGCGTACGTTTTCCACCACCTTTTTTTCATCGGTCTTGTCCAGCAAAGAAAAAGGCAGGCTGACCACATAGATCTGGTTGGGCCGGATGGAAGCGTCGGCGCCATCCTGCGTCACGACATCGTTCAGCGATCCGCCGGGGCGCTGGAAGTATTTTTTGAAATTTTGTTGCAAAGCATCCGCAACAGCCTGGTATTTCCCGTAGGGTTTGTTCAGGGTGCCGGCGAAATACTGATAGATACGCAACGCATTGTACCACAGCGCCTGAATCTCTACCGGGCAGCCGTGCCGGGGCGTCACCACATGGTCGCCCACGCGGGCATCCATCCAGGTCAGTTGGGCCAACCCTTCGCCGCCGCTCAGAAAACCTTCGGGGGTGACCCGGATATTATAGCGGGCGCCGGCCAGATGATGGTCCAGAATACCGGTAAGGGCATCTAAACGGGTGGCCACAAATTCCAGGTCGCGGAACTTCTGGTGATATTCATACAAGGCCACGAACAACCAAAGCGTGGCGTCTATGGTATTGTATTCCGGGGTGTCCCCCTGGTCGGGGAAACGGTTGGGCAGCATGCCCCGGTCGATGTAGCGGAAAAAGGTGTCGAGGATGGAGCGCGAGACCTCCTGTTTGCCCGCGGCGATGGTGAGCCCGCGCATGGCGATCATGGTGTCGCGCCCCCAGTCGGTGAACCAGTGGTAGCCGGCCAGCAGGGAGTATCCTTCGGAAATCTGCCCGTCTTCTTCGACGACCGGGCGTCTGACGAGAAACTGTTCGCCGGCGAGCATCAGGTCGCGCAAAAAGGAATCGGCCGTTTCCGGTGGTACAATGTTATCCAGGCGCGCCAGTTCCGCGGCTTTTAATGCTTCGGGGTCTTTTTTCACCATATTCTCATCGGTGGAAAAGGTGAGGAAGACCTTTTGACCGGGTTTCAGCAGCACGTCGACGTATGCCACCGAAAAGCAGTCTTCCCGGTAATCCAGCCCGCGTTCGCGTTCACGCCCGTATTCAAAATTGTTGTACCAATTCCGCTGTTCCACAAACTCGCCGGCGCTGTAGTTGAAATACAGGGGCGGCGCGCCGTAATGGGCGTACAAGGTGTAGTAGCCGTTCTCCTGTTTCATCCAGTAGTCGAGGAATGGGGATTCGGCGGCCAGGGCGTGATAGTCGCGATGGATAAAAAGGGGCGTCAAACGGAGCTTGTAGGTCGAATCGCCGGTGTTTTCGTATTCCACCACCGTGGTATTGGAGCCGTGTACCATAAACACCGTTTTCAGCAGGTGGTAGCCGCGGGCTTCAAATTTCATGCGCGGCAGGGGTTTGCGTTCAAAAAAACGGAAGTACTGATATCCCTGCGGATGCACGGCCCCGGGAAACTGGTTGGACGACAGCCCGAACATGCAGTCCCGGTTGAATACGATACATTCTTCGACTTTCGACACCATCACAGTCCGTTGGGCCGGCGGTTGCAGCGCCGCCACCAGCAGGCCGTGGTAGCGGCGGGTGTTGGCGCCGATAACGGTGGAGGAAGCATAGCCGCCGATACCGTTGGACACCAGCCACTCTTTATCGCTGAGCTCGGTGAAATCCGGGGTGGGGTTGAGTTGTGATAACATAGGATTTTATTTGGTTAGGCTGTTGTTTTGTCGACGTTTACGAAACTTTAAAAGTTTCGTAAACGTAGCTTCTGGAGCGATTGATGTCGACGTTTACGAAACTTTTAAGTTTCGTAAACGTAGCTTCTGGAGCGATTGTCGACGTTTACGAAACTTTTAAAGTTTCGTAAACGTAGCTCCTGGAGCGATTGTCGAC
>JAKLJF010000490.1:0-145 GCA_023151335.1 Thermoanaerobaculia bacterium
GTCAAAATCAAATTCCGTGTAGCCGCCGGGCGTTTGCCGGCCCGTGGTGTCGCCGCCCACGGGGTCGCCGAAATCGCGGTACGTGAGTCCGCCGGCAAAGGCCACGCGTTTGGCGCCGTAATACAGTCCGGCGCGGGCGCTTTGT
>JAKLJF010000490.1:155-4525 GCA_023151335.1 Thermoanaerobaculia bacterium
GCCGTGGGTGGCGCCGCGCCAGAGGGCTTCGCTGCGCCAGCGGGGTTTGTCCTGCAGGGCTGCTTCCCGGCTGAAGGCTTGTATGGCGCCGCCCAGGGCATCGGAGCCGTACTGCACCGAGCCGCTGCCGCGCAGCACTTCGAAACGTTCGATGCTGAATACGTCGAGGGTATTGAAATACTGGTTGGGTCCGTAGCGGAACGTGGCGTTGCTGAGCCGGATACCGTCGATGAGCAGCAGGGTCTGATTGCCGGTGAGGCCGCGCAGGAAAGGCGAGCCGCCGCCGTGGTTGGTCTTTTGTACGAATACGCCCGGCGTGGCCTGCAAGGCTTCCGGCGCGGTGCGGTATTGTTGCCGGCGGATGGTTTTTTCGCCCAGCCCTTCAATGGCTTCCGGCGTGTTGAAACGCGGAGTAGGGCTGCGCCGGGCGGTAACGACGAGTTCGGCCAATGTTTCGCGGTACAACGAATCGGCGGGCAGAGAGTCCCTGAGGGTTTGAGCCTTTGTATATTGCGCCTGGACAAACAAGATCAGAAAAAGGCCAAGGCGTGTGCGGGCAGCGTTCATAGGCAATTGTTTGAGGCGAAAGTACGCTGCTACGGTTAAGGCAATATTAATTCAATCCGCCTGATGTATCCACTCGAATTTTCCATTCCGGAAGGCAATGAGGCCGCCGCCCACCTCGTATCTGCGTAGAAAAATGGCAGGGTGCGCCAGCCGGACTTCGGTATCGCCAACCACCTCCGAACCTTCCACGATGATTTCGTATGTCAGTGAATCTTTTGTAACGCCCCAATAATCGACCCAGCTGAAATCGTCGCTCATTTCTTCGAACGGTTCTCCCAGGCCGATTTGAGTTGTTTTTCGGGTCTTGCCGTCCGTGATGAGGATACCCGCTTTATCATTACGGGTCGTAAAGACGGCTTCATCCGCAGCGCCGTCGCCGTTAAAATCTTCCCGGATCGTATCCTTCAGGCTGAACAGTTGATAGTTGTCAAATTCATAGTGCAGGAATTTCAGTTCGGGATTTTCGGGGGCAGGGTCAGCTACTTCCGGTTTGTTTTCAACCTTTTCGGGTTGGGAAGGGCCGGCTTGCCCACAGGCATTGAGGAGGATTAGGGCAAAAGAAGGAATAGCATGTTTGTACATTGTTATTTCGATAAAGTGAGATGGGAATCAGTCTATATCAAGTTACCCGCCTTCAAAAAACACATTTCAGGCAGATGAAATCAAAAAAATTGACTTTATTTTTCGATTTAAATCCAAAAAATTATATAAATTTGCTTCAAAAACATGATCGTCCGAATTCAGGAGCACAACATACGGGAATGGCTGAACAAGGGGAAAGCAATTATTGTCACCGGCCCCAGGCAGGTAGGCAAAACCACCCTGGTGCGCCATATCACACAAAGCCTCGACCGGAAAACCCTTTGGATAACCGGCGATGATCCGGAGGCCCGTGCCCTGCTTGACAACATCTCCTTAGCCCGCTTGCAGGCCATTGTGGGGCAAAACGAAGTAGTGGTGGTGGATGAGGCGCAACGTTTCACCAACGCGGGCCTGATGCTTAAACTGATAACCGACCAAATGCCCGGGGTGCAATTATTGGTAACAGGTTCTTCTTCCCTCGATATTGCCGCGCAAACGAAAGAAAGTCTCACCGGCCGGAAGTTTGAATTTTCTCTCTATCCGCTTTCCTTCGTGGAAATGAGCAGACACCACGGTTTTCTGGCAGAGCGTTCTTTGCTTGAACACCGCATGCTGTACGGATACTACCCGGAAGTAGTAGACCAGGAACCCAAACAGGCGCAAAAAACGCTAAACGACCTGAGTGACGGGCTCATGTACAAAGACATACTTACCCTCGATCAAATCAAAAAACCGTCCTTGTTGGTGAAACTTCTGCAAGCGCTGGCACTCCAGTTGGGAAGCGAAGTCAGTTACCACGAAGTGGCACAACTCATCGGCGCCGATCCGCTTACGGTAGAGAAATACACAGACTTGCTTGAACAATCTTTCGTAGTGTTTCGCTTGCCCTCGCTCAGCCGAAATGCCCGAAATGAAATCCGAAAAGGCCGGAAAATCTATTTTCTCGACAATGGCATCCGAAATTCGATCATCAAAAACTTCTCGCCGCTTGCCCTCCGCACCGACACGGGCGCGCTTTGGGAAAACTTCCTGCTGGCAGAACGGATGAAACGCAATGCCTACACTGACTACCTCTGTAATACCTATTTCTGGCGGACTACCACCCAGCAGGAAATTGACTACATAGAAGATGCCGGCGGAAAATTGTATGCTTTCGAGTTCAAATGGCAATCCTCCAAGCCGGCTCGCTTCCCGAAGTCTTTTCTGGAAGCTTACCCGGGTAGCGAAGTTAGCTTAATTAGCCGGGAGAACTTCGAGACGTTCGTCGGGCTGGAATAAAACGTGAATTTACGTGCACTTCACATCCAAAATACCAGCGCTATCGCCTGGGATGCTGACCTTCGCCCCCACAACATATACGCATGAAAGCGCCTTTCTCTGCCACTATAGCGGCCCTGCTGCTAACCGCCGCCTGCCAAACACCCAAAAGCTCCCTGCAACCCTTCCGCGAATGGCTCATTCAGCCGCCCGCCGGCGACCGCTATTGCCAACTCGACCCCGCCGGCACGACCATCATTCCCAACGGACGGATCATAAAACCCATGGGCGCCACGGTACGCATCGCCCCCCATCCGTTCGGCCTCGCCCTGTCGCCCGACGGCTCAGTGGCCGTAACGGCCAATTCGGGCAACCGGCCTTTCTCCATCACCATCCTGGAAAATCCCGCCTCGGGGCAACCCCAGGTGCGACAAGTACCCGAAGGCGCCCAGAACGACCCCAATTTGCTCGAAGACGTATTTATGGGCTTAGCCGTCGCCCCCGACAACCGCGGCGTGTGGGTAGCCGGCGGCCAAGCCAATAAAATTTTCCGTTTCGACCTGCGCACCGGCGCCAAAACCGACTCGATCGACTGCGCACAACCCGGCCATCCCGACGGCTACCTCGGCGACCTGGCGCTGAGCCGCGACGGCCACACGCTGTACGTGTGCGACCAAAGCAATTTCCGCCTCCTGGTGGCCGACACCCGCACCCGCCGCGTGCTGCATAACGTGCCCGTGGGGCGTTACCCCTTCGGCGTGACCCTGTCGCCCGACGAGCGAACCGTGTACGTGGCCAATGTGGGCATGTTCGCATACAGCCCCCTCAAAAGCGCGGACGGTACGAAGGAGGCAGCGGCCGATTTTGCCACTTCCGCCTACGGCTCCAAAGAAATGCGGGAGGGCTATACGACGGATAAAGTACAAATACCCGGCCTGGGCGACCCCAACGCCCCGGAATCGTTTTCCGTATGGGCCGTAGACCTGAGCGGCCCAACGCCCCGCGTGACGCAGCGGATCAAAACCGGCTTTCTGGTCGGCGAAAAGATCGACGGCATCCCGGCCGTGGGCGGGGCCAGCCCCAATTCGCTGGTCGCCACCGGCCGTTTTGTGTTTGCCACCAACGGCAACAACGACTGCGTGTCGGTCATCGACCCGGTACAGGGGCGCGTAATGCAAAATATCTTCCTCAAACCCCTGCCCCAACTGTCCCGGCACCGGGGCGCCATTCCCTTCGGTCTGGCCCTGTCGCCGGACAAAAAACGGTTGTACGTAGCCGCCTCGGGGCTGAATGCGGTGGCCGTGGTGGATATTGCGCCGGCGGAAGCGAAGGTCATCGGTTATTTGCCCGTCGGCTGGTTCCCCTCCAAACTGGCCGTCACGCCCGACGGCAAAAAACTCATCGTGGCCAACGCCAAGGGCTACGGCAGCGGGCCCAACGGCGGATACACGTTCAGGGAAGGCCCCGAAGGCAGCTACGTCGGCCACCTCATGCACGGCTCGGTGACCGTGCTCGACATCCCTGCCGACGCCGAACTGCCCCGCTGGACGAAACAGGCGCTGGATAACAACTTCAGCGTGCTGCCCACCGGCGACCCCGCACTGGCCGCCCGCAAAAACAATCCGGTGCCCCTGTTCCCCGGCGAAAAGAAAAGCCCGGTGAAACATATCGTGTTCATTTCCAAAGAAAACCGCAGCTACGACGAGGTATTCGGCCAACTGAAAAACGGCAAAGGCGACCCCGGCATCGCCCGCTACGGCTACCGGCGCACGTTCAGCAACCGGAGCAAAACCGCCACCGTGGAAAACGCCACCGTTATGCCCAACCACCTCGCCCTGGCCCGGCGCTTCGCCATCAGCGACAATTTTTACGTGGATGCCGACCACAGCGCCGACGGCCACCGCTGGCTGGTGAACACCTACCCCAACGAATGGGTGGAAACCAACGTGCCGGCCGCCTACGGC
>JAKLJF010000491.1 GCA_023151335.1 Thermoanaerobaculia bacterium
GAGCCGGCCGCCGGGGCTGGCGCCGGAGCCTGCGTGGACGGCCCCGTGCCCGCTTCCGGACTCGATTTGTTCAACCAGAACCGCAGTTTCGGGGCCTGGATGAGCGGCAGCACCATTTACCTGGAGGATGCGGGCCGCCCGATGTTCAACAACAATGCTTCGCAAATGCCCGGCTCGCCCGTGGGCGCCATCGTAACGCTGGACGCCAAAAACACGTCGCCGGAGGTACAAACCACCTTTGACTACGACTTCGTCAAATCGGCTTCGCAAACCTTTTCCAATAAAAACGCCGTCAGCGCGCACTGGAACGCTATTCAAAGCTACGAGTATTACCGCGTCACCCATGGCCGCAATTCCATCGACAACGTCGGCGGCAATATTATTTCCTTTATCAACGTGTCGGCCAGCAACGGTACCGGCATGGATAATGCCTTCTGGAACGGCGCGGCCATGTGGTACGGCAGCGGCAAAACGCTGTTCAACGAACTGGCCCGTGGCCTCGACGTGGGCGGCCACGAAATGACCCACGGTGTTATCGAAAAAACGGCCAACCTGGAGTACCAGTACGAAAGCGGCGCGCTCAACGAATCCTTTGCCGACGTGTTTGCCGTGTGTATCGACCGGAACGACTGGAAAATCGGAGAAGACGTGGTGAAGGCCGGCGTTACCCCCAACAATTGCCTGCGCGATATGCAGGAGCCCCATAACGGCTTCCCTGCCCAGCCCAACCACGTCAGTGAACAGGTCACCGGTCCGCAGGACAACGGCGGCGTACACGTCAACAGCGGCATCCCCAACCGCGCTTTCTACCTGTTCGCGACCAACGCCGCCGTAGGGATCGACAAGGCCGAAAAAGTGTATTACAAGGCCCTGCGCGACTATCTGGTCAAATCCAGCCAGTTTGTCGACTGCCGCCTGGCCGTCATCCAGGCTGCCAACGACCTGTACGGCAACACGGTGGCTAATGCCGCCGCCAGTGCATTTACCGCCGTCGGTATCGTCGGCAACCAGGGTGGCAATTACCTCGGCGAGCTGGCTGTCAATCCCGGCGACGACCTGATCCTGTGCGCCACCAACGATCTCGACAACGTACAACTGGCCATCGGCAACGGCACAGTACTGGGCACCATTTACAACGGCGGCATAGCCAGCCGCCCCAGCGTGACCGACGACGGCCGGCAGGTCGTTTTTGTCAACGGAGGACCTGACTTATGTCAACGACTCCATTTTGTTCCAGTCCTACGAACTCAGCCTCAATCCCGAATGGAGAAGCGTCGCTATTTCCAAAGACGGTCAATATCTGGCAGCCCTGAGCCAGGTGGGCGACAACCGGATTTATATCTTTGAAATCGTCAATCCTTTTGCACCCTATACTTTTTTCCTGTACAATCCTACCTACTCCGAAACGCCGCAGACCACCGGCGAAGTGCAGTACGCCGACGTACTGGAATTCGATTATTCCGGCGAATACCTGATGTACGACGCCTTCAACGAGTTGAGCAGCAGCCTGGGGGAAGATATCAGCTACTGGGACATCGGATTTTTGAAATTCCGCGAAAACGGCGAGATCGTTTCCGGCAATGAGGTGTTTATTTCAAAATTGTTCAACGGTTTACCGGAAAAGTCCAGCGTAGGCAATCCCACGTTCTCCAAAAATTCGCCCTACATTATTGCCTTCGACTTTATCGACGATCTGAACAACCGGTACGATGTGTTCGGTGCCAATACCGAAACCGGCGACGTGGATTACCTGGTCGCCAACAACGGCGCCCTGGCCTGGCCTTCCTATAACCGGCTGGACGACGCCCTGATCTTCGAAAGGCCGTTTGGGAACACCACCAATATCTACCGGCGGGGTATTTCAACCAATAAAATCACTGGTCTGGGCAACGCCGCCCTGTTTATTCAGGACCGCAACTGGGGCGTATGGTTTGCCAACGGCTCCCGCAGCCTCATGGTGGATGCCGGCGAAGCCACGGCAAACCGCCTGCAACTGAGCCTGGCCCCCAACCCGGCCACCGATGCGGTGCGTTTGTCGTTCACTGCCGCCAAATCCGGACCGGCCAGCGTGGTCGTTACCGACCTGCTGGGCCGTGCCGTGACGAGCCGCCAATGGCCGGTAACCGAAGGCGAAAACCAACTGGATATGAACCTGCTCGGAGTGCCTGCCGGTACATACATTGTACGGTTGCTCCTGAACGGTGATGCGGCGGCTTTGAAATTGATAAAACGGTAAAAAAACAGCGATTCCCGGTTTGTCGGGAGGCCGGTTTTTGAGGTGTCGTCTGCGGGGCGCGGGCAGGCGACATCTCAAAAATCATGTCGGATAAATTAAATATGTAATTTAAAGTAACGTGCAACCATGCATTACCCGTCTGCGCAATCCCCGCCCACCCTCGCCGCCGCAATCACCGGCTTCGCTCAGTACGCCCGCGGCAAGGGACTGAACGTGGGTATTGAGGAAACATTGAGCGCCATGCGGGCTTTTGATCTGGGGGTTTTTCAGGACAAGGCTGTATTTTATTACAGCCTGCGGGCATTGTTTTGTTCCCGCCCCGAAGACCTGCCTGTGTTCGACCGCGCGTTTAAAGTGTACTGGGAAACGGAACCGGACGATAAGCGTGTGCAGTTTGCCGTACAGATCCGGGACGAAAAAAACCTGCACAAACAGCAGAGCGTACTCACCCTGTGGGGCAGGGAAAACCAAAAACAACAGGAAGAGCAGGATAGCAAAACCGTGGCTGGCGCCAATGCCGCCATGCGCCTGCGCCGGACGGACTTCAGCAAGGTGCGCGAAATGGACGCCGCCCTGCTGGAAGAACTGGCCGCCCGGCTTTGGCGCGAAATGCTCAAGCGCCTCAAACGCCGCCGCCTGCAAAACGCCCGCCAGGGTCGGATCGACCTGCGCCGCACTATCCGGGCCAGCCTCGGACAAGGCGGCGAACCTTTGCGCCTGGCGTTTCGCGGGCGCAGGCCCAAAAAACTGCGCCTCGTGGTGCTGCTCGACGTGAGCGGCTCCATGGACAAATACAGTTTTTTTCTGCTGCGTTTCGTATGGGCCCTGCAATCCTACTTCGAGGAAGTGGAATCTTTTGTTTTCAGCACGCATTTGCGCCGAATTACGACTCAACTGAAAACCGGAGGCCTCGAAAAAACGTTACAGGAATTGTCGCTGCACACGGATAACTGGTCGAGCGGCACCCGTATCGGCGAATGCTTCCGCACGTTCAACGATGATTATGCCAAACGCCTGCTGGCACGCAGCAGCTGCGTCATCATCCTCAGCGACGGTCTCGACACCGGGGAGGCCGGCCTGCTGGACAGGGAGATACAAAAGATCGGCCGGCGCACCAAACGGCTCATCTGGTTGAACCCTCTCAAAGGTATGACCGGCTATGCGCCCGAAGCGCGCGGGATGCGCGAAGCCTTGCCCCATATAGATGCATTCCGCCCGGCGCATAACCTCGAAAGCCTGCTGGAACTGGAAAACCTGTTGGTAAATGTTTGATTTGCGGGGAAACTACAGACTTTCCAAGTTTTTAAAACTTGGAAAGTCTAAACCATACGGAACATGAATAACGACTTCTATTCCACCGCTGCCGAACTCAAATCCCGCGGCGAGCCCTTTGCCGCCGTCACCGTGGTGCGCAATGAAGCGCCCAGCTCGGGTAAAACGGGCGACAAAGCCATTTTCGGGCAGCGCGGCGTGCTGGAAGGCTGGATCGGCGGAGGTTGCGTGTATTCTATCGTACTGAAAGAAGTGAAAGAAGCCCTGCAGGACGGAAAACCCCGTATCGTGCGGGTGAGTCCCACCCCGCAACCCGACGCACCCCCCGGCATCAAAGAATATAAAATGACCTGCCACAGCGGCGGCGCGGTCGATCTGTACATCGAGCCGGTAATGCCCCGCCCGCATCTGATCATTCTCGGCAAATCCATTATTGGCCGCGCCCTGCTCAAAATGGCCAAAGCAGCCGATTACCGGCTGACCATTATGAACGAGGAAGCCGCACCGGATGCTTTCCCAGAAGCCGACCAATGCCGCGTCCGGTTCGACTTCTCCGGTCTGACCCCCGACGCCCGTACGTTCCTGGTAGTAGCCACTCAGGGCGACCGCGACGAACAAGCCCTCGAAGCCGCCCTCTCTGTCGCCAGCCGCTACGTGGGATTCGTGGGTAGCCGGAAAAAATGGAACACCCTGCGCGCCGGGCTCGAAGCGAAAGGTATCCCCGCCGAAAAACTCGACGCTGTGCACGCCCCGGTGGGCCTCGATATCAACGGCAAAACACCCGAAGAGGTGGCGATCAGTATCCTGGCTGAAATCATTCAGGAATACCGCACCCGCGACGTATCGCACCTGAACTTCGAAACGCCAACTCCGGAAGCGCCACCGCCGGCAGGAAGCGCTTTGCCGGACCATTACCCCATGGAGATCACCAATCCTGTATGCGGCATGCCCATCTCGCGCGGGCTGGCCAAATACATCATCGAATAC
>JAKLJF010000492.1 GCA_023151335.1 Thermoanaerobaculia bacterium
CGTTAAACCCGCTCAACCCGTTAAACTTTTAAGCCATAACCAATTCCTTTTGTGCTTTTTTGCGCTCGAAGTCTTTCAGGAATACTTTACGCAGACGGATATTTTTAGGTGTTACCTCAACGTATTCGTCTTCTTGTATGTATTCCAGCGCTTCTTCCAGGGTGAAGCGGCGTGGCGGCGCTAATTGGGCTTTATCGTCGGAGCCGGAGGCGCGCATGTTGGTCAGTTTTTTGGTTTTGGTTATGTTAACAACGAGGTCGCCGGGGCGGTTATTTTCACCGATGACCTGGCCTTCATACACCTCCTCGCCGGGTTCGATAAAGAAGACGCCGCGATCCTGCAGATTGTCGAGAGAATAGGCAATAGCCGTACCGGTTTCCATCACAATAAGCGAACCATTCTGGCGGCCGGGCATATCTCCTTTCCAGGGTTCGTATGTCAGAAAACGGTGCGTCATAATGGCCTCGCCCTGGGTGGCTGTGAGAATATTGGATCGCAGACCGATAATACCGCGCGAAGGTATCTCAAAACGCAGGATAAACCGGTCGTTGCGGGGTTCCATGCTCTTCATCACACCTTTACGGCGGGTGACCAATTCGATACATTTGCCGCTGAAAGTTTCCGGCACGTCGATGGTAAGTTCTTCAACGGGTTCGTGTTTAACGCCGTTTATTTCCCGGATGATCACTTTAGGCTGACCGATCTGGAGTTCGTAGCCTTCGCGCCGCATGGTTTCGATCAGGATTGAGAGGTGCAGTACGCCGCGGCCAAAGATCATAAAGGAGTCGGCACTATTGGTTTCTTCCATGCGCATAGCGAGGTTTTTTTCCAATTCGCGCTCCAGGCGTTCCCGAACGTGCCGGCTGGTGACGTATTTGCCTTCCTGTCCAAAAAAAGGCGAATCATTGATGGTGAAAAGCATGCTCATCGTAGGCTCGTCCACGGCAATCGGATCGAGGCCTTCCGGATTTTCAAAATCGGCAATAGTATCGCCAATTTCAAAACCATCCAGCCCCACCACTGCGCAAATATCGCCCGCTTCGACCGAGGTGGCTTCCTTTTTGGCCAGCCCGTCAAAAACGAACAATTGCTTGATGCGGTGTTTTTGAATGGCGCCGTCTTTTTTCACCAGTGAAACGGGTTGGTTCGCAGTCAGGGTACCGCGTGAAAGCCTGCCCACCGCGATCCGGCCGATATAATTGGAAAAATCAAGCGAGGTCACCAGCATTTGGGTCGTCCCTTGCTTCACTTCCGGCTCGGGAACATATTTAATAATATCGTCGAGCAGGATGGTAATGTCTTCAGAAGGCTTTTTCCAGTCATGGCTCATCCAACCTTGTTTGGCGGAGCCATACACCACCGGGAAATCGAGTTGTTCTTCCGTGGCGTCCAGCGCGCACATCAGGTCGAATACGGCTTCGTGCGCCCAATCGGGGTTGCAATTGGGTTTGTCCACCTTGTTGATCACAACGATGGGTTTTTTACCCAGCTGAAGCGCTTTTTGCAGCACAAAGCGGGTTTGGGGCATAGGTCCTTCAAAAGCGTCAACCAGCAACAGCACGCCGTCGGCCATGTTCAGCACGCGTTCTACTTCCCCGCCGAAATCGGCGTGGCCGGGAGTGTCGATGACATTGATCTTAATTCCTTTATAGGAGATTGCCACATTCTTGGCCAGAATCGTGATGCCACGTTCCCGCTCCAGGTCGTTGTTATCCAGGATCAGTTCGCCCGTCACCTCATGCTCTTTGAACACTTTGGCAACGTGGATCATTTTATCGACGAGGGTGGTTTTGCCGTGGTCAACGTGGGCAATAATGGCAATGTTACGTATGTTTTTCATGCAATTGAGAAATGAGCCGCAAAAGTACGGGAATTTTACCGGCCAACAAAGTGCAGATGAGAATTGAAATTTGTTAATGATTCACGAATCTTATATATTCATTTTGATGCCCTCCGTTAATCCGCAATCAAACGAAATTTTATTTTACGGTGGACGGTAGACGGTGGCTATGCCGTCCACCGTTAATCCTCCCAGGGATTTTTCCGGAGTTTTTTTCTCGGCGCTATTTCTCCCCGCAGGTAAAGTATGGTTCGCTTGTTTGGAATGGAATTATCATACAGAATTATTGCCGGTGTGCTGAGGCCTCTTTTACCCCTGCTGTCAAACTCCACGCGGACCACAGCCGATTCGCCGGGCATTACCGGATGATCGGGCGATTTTAGTATCACGCAATCACAGGTTGTTTTGGTTCCCTGGATCAGATATGGGGTCGAGCCGGTGTTCCGTACCGTAAATGAATCGATAAGCCGGTTTCCTTCCGGCATTTTTGGAAAAAAAATAGTGTCGCGGTTCCAGGCGACCTGTGCGGCTGGCCATTGGTTTTCGCCCTTTTTCAACAGGTCGATATGGGTCACCGCGTTTTCCTGATTTTGGTAAGAAATTCGCTCGTAAGCATGTTGAATTTCGTCATCGATATCGGCGCCCAAATGCCGCAGGTAGTTCAAAACCTGAAGTTTCTGCGCTGGCGTCAAACTTTTAAGCAGCGGCCGGATATCTTTCAGATGCTCCTTTTGGGCTTTGATGACAGGAGATATGGCGATTAAAGCGGTAAAAAGCAGAAAAATTCGGGAGTAATTGCGCATAAGCCGGTTATCATTATAAAAAGTGGCCCAAAGATAGGGCGATATGTAAAAGCGGATTTAAAATCGATTCTTAAAGAAAATTGCAAATGAGTTTCAAATGTTATGAGAATCCACATTTTTGGCACATTTTTGGGCCCGAATAAAGTGGTTTAATATTGAGGCTTCTGCCACTCCCGCCCATCATCCCTTCTGCTCCCTCGTCCCTTCGGCAACAAAAGTCATTGTCTGGTTGCCTCGCTTTCGTTGGTTCCCCGCCTGTAGAAAGCTAATCACGGTCTTTCTTTTTTGCGATTCCTGTGCCGGCTGTTGCACCAGACGGGGTTTACGCCTGCTGCTGCGCGTGCCTGGTTAGGAATCGAATCCATTTGCCGCCCGGTAATACACTTCGTCTTCGATTGTGACGCGGTGTACTGATGATCGTAAATAAGGACACATGAACGGTTTTTGCACGCTTTTTTTATTTCAAAACAACTCCTAACCAGATCAACATGCCAAGCAATAATTACTTGCCCTTTTCTCCGGCCCGTTCCCAATCCCAAAGGGGATTATTATTTATGGCGGCCTTGTTTTGTTTCGCGCTTTTTTTTCAAAAGAAATCCGAAGCTCAAACCTGCGTTTTTAACAATTTCATTCTGGCCTCGACCAATCCGTTTGGCACTTGCCCACCCGGCACGGACACGATCATTATCCGTGACTCCTTCGCTCTTGACGTCAATTACGAACCCATCATCGGGGGCGTACCGTTCGAAGGTTGGCTGGTCGTCGATGGCGGGGTCATCAGCTGGACGTCCAACGTTTACCTGAAATTGGGGTACGCGGCGCGGGTGATATTGATCAATGGCGGGCTTTTGCGTCCAATTTCCAGCAATGTACCCGATTGTAACGGTGCGAAAGCCTTGTATTTTGACAACAAAAAAACGGTCAATTGTAATGGCATTGGCGCTCCGCACGCCTTTTCGGATGTCAACAATTCAGGCTGCGTCACAGAAGTCGGGATTTGTTGCAATGCCTTTATCATTGAAACCGACAGTTCGGGCTACTATAACGACCGCACCTTGTGCCAACCAGGCGATACGGCACATCTTTCCGTATTGGCAAGCGGCCTGTTGAATTACAATTATTTTTGGTCGCCAAATATTGGCCCGGGAGCAGGGCCCTACCCTGTTGCTCCAACCAAGAATAACACTACCTATTCTGTTTCGCTTACGACTATTTTTGACCCTTATGGCCCCGAACCACCGTATGTGCTGACTTGCAGCGGTTCCGTAACCATGAAAATAAATACGCCGATCAACCTCGGCGCAACAGCCACCAAGGTGCCCTGTGCCAACGTAGCTACCGGAAGTATCGATCTGAGTGTAAGCGGCGGTACAGCACCCTACAAGTATTTATGGTCCAACGCGGCTGTTACACAGGATCTGAGCAATGTGACAGGGGGGACTTATACGGTTACCGTGACCGATGCGAAAGGTTGTACCAACACGCTGACAGCCACCGTGAAAGTAGAGGACAATACCCCGCCGACAATTACTTGTCCCTCGAACGCCGCGGGAATTGCCAATCCTGGCTCCTGCACTACACTGATTCCCAACATTAACGCCATATTCAGCGACAACTGCCCCACAGTAGGAGTGACGTATGAGCTCGCCGGCGCCACAACAGGATCGGGAGCCGGACAATTGTCCAACAGCGTCCCGTTCTCCAGCGGCGTCACAACAGTTACCTATAAGGTTGACGACGGATCAAACGCGGTTTCCTGTAATTTCACGGTAACGGTGCAAGATAACCAATTGCCATCGGCTTCCAATCCGGCGCCCCTGACCGGTATCCAATGCCTGTCTGCTATCACGGC
>JAKLJF010000493.1 GCA_023151335.1 Thermoanaerobaculia bacterium
TCTTCCAGTACCTGCACGTAGCCCAGTTCCACGAAAGCGCCGCTCGGGATCTGCAGGGCGGGCGATGTTTGACGGAGGCTCAGGGTGAACACAACTTTGTACAAACCCACCGGCAGATTCATCGGCGTGGGGATGACGGTGCTGTAGTTGTTTGTCCACGCCGGAATGTGGTTGACAATCGACGTTGCTTCACTCGGCGCGCCTTCGTCGGCCCCCATACGTTCGAGATAAATTTTGCAAACGTACTGGTGGTTGTTCATCAGCAGGCAGGCCCAGCCCGTGGTGGTCCAGTCTACTTTGATGTTAACCTGTTGATCGCGGGTGATGATTTGATTGGTAGGGCCGCCCGGCTTGGTGTAAAGTGGCGCAGCGTCGGCGGTTTCCGTGGTGAAATTGGCGCTGCCTGTCAGGCTGAAGGGAGGAGTGCCGACTACCTCAACATTTGAAAATGCTGGCATGATGCTAATGGTTTTTACAAGCATCGCCGGACCAGGATTCAGCCACTAACCCGGCTTTACTTGTGGGTTTAGGATGGTTTGATTTTTAGGGACCAAAACAAAACTGCTGTTGGTCGTGCTGAATCACGCCACAAGTATGCATAGGCGGCACTTAATTGGCAGTAAGAAGCGGGTTAAACAGCACTAAAAAAAGCATTAATTCCGGGTTAAAATTTAAAAAGCCACTTTTTCGAGTGATTTAGCCTGCCTTTTTTCGATTTCTTTCAAAATACGCTGTGCCAGGCGCAGGGCTTCGTAGCCATCCTCCAGGGGAACAATAGGCGACGAACCGGTGGTAATACTGTCTGCAAACGATTCCAATTCCTGCTGAATGGCATTCACCGGCTGAGTTTCGGGCATATGCAAATACAGCCATTTTTTACCGGCTGCCGGCGTTTCAAATTCCATGAGCTGGTCCTGAGGAGGCAAAGCAGGCGCATCTTGGTCGAAAAGCCGTACGATTTGCGCCTGTTTTTCCAGAAAGTCCAGGCTGATATAGGCATCGCGTTGAAAGAGCCGCATTTTGCGCATTTGTTTCAGCGAAATACGGCTTGCCGTGAGATTGGCTACGCAGCCATTATCAAATTCCACGCGGGCGTTGGCGATGTCGGGCGTATGACTGAGCACCGCTACGCCACTTGCGCTGACGCGCCGGACAGGCGACTGCACCAGGTGTAACACCAGGTCGATGTCGTGGATCATCAGGTCGAGAATGACGGATACTTCTGTGCCCCGGGGCTGAAAGGCTGCCAGGCGATGACTTTCGATGAACATGGGCCGCAGTTGTATGTTGTGCAAAGCCTGAAATGCCGGATTGAAACGCTCCACATGGCCGGCCTGGACTTTTACACCGTGAAGTGCGGCCAGCCGTAATAATTCCCGGCCCTGACGCAGGGTTTGGGTAATTGGTTTTTCCAGAAAAACGTGTTTCCCCGCCCGGATGGCCCTGGCGGCCAGGGCATAATGGCTGGGGGTAGGGGTCACGATGTCCACTGCATCCACCGCCTTTAATAATTCGTTTACCGTGCCAAATCTTTGGGCTGAAAATTGTGTGACGGCTGACTGGGCGTTGCGATCGTCGGGATCATAAAATCCAGCCAGTTCCCATTGCTCCGTCGCCAGAATACATTTCAAGTGTATTTTTCCGAGATGGCCTGCCCCAAACAGACCGATTTTGAGTTTTTTCATGAGAAAACAGGGGTGTTTATCTGAAGTACATCAATACCGCGCCGAAAGCGGTGATCAGGAAGATGAGTACGGAAGCCATCTGAATGGAAAAACGAATATGCCGGATGAACGATTCGATTTCTGCGCGGAATTGCGGATAGCGGTTCAGTACTTCGGTTTCCAGTTTTTCCCGGTTGAAGAAATGCGCGGCGCTAAATTGTACGCGGTTGCGCACCAGTACGCCGTACACTTTAAAAACTTTTGCCCGGAAGTACAGGTTGACAAATAGCATGGCCACGAAGAGGCCGATGATGATCGAGATCAAAAGCACATACATGCCGCAAAGATAACGCTACTTGTTGCGTTTGCGTTTTTTGTAATTTTCCAGCACGAAAGATCCCAGCCCCTGGAGGGAGGAATAAAAGGCTTTGCCGTTGTTTGCCTGCGTGAAGTTCTCGACAAAGCGCACCAGGTAGGGGTCATGGGCGATCATAAAAGTGGTAATTGGCATATCCAGCTTGCGGCAACGGAGGGCCAGGTTCAGGCAACGGTTGACAATTTTTCGGTCGAGCCCGAAGGAGTTTTTATAATAGTTCTTGCCGATCTTGATACAGGTGGGTTTGCCGTCGGTGATCATAAAAATTTGCTTGTTGGGATTCCGGCGGCGTTTCAGGATGTCCATGGCCAATTCCAAGCCCGCCACCGTATTGGTATGATATGGCCCTACCTGCAGATACGGGATGTCTTTCAGTTCGATAGGCCAGGCATCGTCGCCGAACACCAGGATATCGAGGGTGTCTTTCGGGTAGCGGGTTTGAATAAATTCAGCCAGTGCCATGGCGACTTTTTTGGCCGGCGTGATCCGGTCTTCGCCGTACAGAATCATGGAGTGAGAGATGTCGATCATCAGCACGGACGACATCTGGCTCTGGTAAAAGGATTCGTGCACCTCCAGGTCGTCCTGGGTGAGATGGAACTCATCGAGGCCGTGGTTGAGGTAGGCGTTGCGCAGGGAGTTGGTTACGGCGAGGTTTTCGAGGCTGTCGCCGAACTCATAAGGTTTGACATCGGAGGTGAATTCATCGCCGCGGCCAATAAAACTGGTGTTGTGTTTGCCGCTTTTGGCTTTTTTCAGGTCGCCGAAAATATCGTCGAGGCTTTTTTGCCGCAGGCTGATCTCCATTTTCGCGGTAAGGCCCATGGCGCCCTGTCCCTCACCGTCGCGGCGGATATAACCGCGTTCCTCCAGTTCGCGAATAAAATCGCCGATGCCGTAATCCGGCGTGCTCAGTTTGTACTCCTTGTCCAGTTCCGTCAGCCAGGCCAGGGCTTCCGCCACATCGCCGGAGGTGTACAGCAGCAGTTCCTGAAAAATTTTAAACAGCCGGTCGAACGCGGACTGGTTGGGATCAGGTTTGTATTCGGAAAAACGAAAGCCGAGCATGAGCGGAAAGACGGTTGGACGATATGGAATTCAGGCAAAACTGACAGGGAACAATAAACAAGAAGAAAAAGTTCAGCGATCTCATTCCATACACCGACAGGATTTGAATGTCGTGGTTCTAAACCTCTCTAAACCTTCTAAACCTCATAAACCTTCTAAACCTTCTAAACCTTCTAAACCCCATACTACTCCGTCACGATTTTCACACTTTGCTGTTTTTTCCGTTCGGCAACGAGGTCGATAATCTGTTCCTGGGCGCCATCGAAAATCAGCACCCGGGCGGTATTCGGCTCCGATTTGCCAAAATTATCGGCATACACTGTCAGATAGTGCTCTTTTCCGGGTGGCAGCTGGATTTCAAATTCCTGCGGTTTAGAGCGCAAATAGAGTTGGTCAATCACTTTTTTCTCACCCAGATAGACCGATATGATATCGCCGTCTTCTACCTGGCTGTCCCATATCTTCAGTTTGATCGTCCGGTTTTTTACAGTCACGGTTTTACCGACCTCAACCGCCCTGCCGCCAATGGACTCGGGTTTCGCGGGCGATGCAGCGGCTACAGGCTCCTGTGCGACCGGCGGTTTTTCAACGGGTTTTGGCTTCGGTTTCGGCTTGTCCACGATTTCCCGCTCTTCGTCGCAGGGCAGTTTGGCCGAACCTCCGAAACGGATGTTAAAGCCAGGGCCGCGTGACGATACATTGCTGATCAGGATCACGTATTTTTCTCCGGCCGCCACCCGGAGTGGCGCCAGCCAGGTGTTATCACCCGGATCGGAGCAGCCGGCATCTTCGCTGGTATCTTTTTCGCCTTCCCGCAGCCCCGTTTCACCCATGCAGGGGCTGGTCAGCGCGTTGGCGCCGCTGTCGCCCGCGGCCATGCAACGAACGATGTTTGCCTGGCTGAAGTCTTCGTTGGCCGGCAATTTATATACCACAAAATCTATATCGTCGTCGGCTTTGTGCGGTGTGATGGTAAACGTAAGACTGCCGCCGCGTTTGATCTCAAATTTAATCCAGGTGGAGTTTTCCTCCGCTTGTCCGAAGTTTTCTCCGTTCATAAAACAGGCGATAAAATCGGCCTCGTGTCTGTTTGCCCCCTCGCCGCCGGTTTTATCAATCCGGTACAACTGTTTCTTGCAGATATCCATGGCCGTGGAAAAATCGGCGTGGGCCTGTGCAGATACATTTGCCAGGGACGCGAGAAAAAGGGCGAATACAAGTATAAAACGCAGCATTTCTGGAAATTTACGGTTGCTCTGACAAAGAAAACGCCGGAATAACCTGTTTGTGTTTACAAGCAACCGCAAATTTCGATGAAATATGTTTTTTGGAACGTTTTGGTATTAATTTACCACGTTTGAAGTCCGCATTTTAAAGT
>JAKLJF010000494.1 GCA_023151335.1 Thermoanaerobaculia bacterium
GCCGCTCCCGAGGCCTCGGGACAGGAAGTTGGCGAAGGCCTCGGCGTCTTTATGTGCGTATTTCAGGTCGGGGATGTCAGCGTCCTGGTAGTCGGAGATGCCGACGACGACGGCGCGGGTGGTCCCCTTCGGGGATGACAAGTGCGAAATAATGGGCGTGACGCCTTTTTCCTGGGCCTGCATGGGCGCAGCAAGGCAAAAGGGAAAGATCAGTGGTAGCAGCAAGTAGAGGGCCGGTGATTTCATGTCGGCAGTGCCTATTGTTTGTTTGCAGACCGGATACGCGGGATTGCAGTGTCCCCTCATGGCCGGAGATTTTTGTCCCCGAAAGTTATGTTTTTTGGCAGATAAAAATCCATATTTTTGAGCCAAAATACATCGCCATGCAACCCATCTCACCTTTCCCCGGCATGGATCCTTACCTGGAAGGGCATCTGTGGCCCGATGTGCACAACGACCTGACGAGTGCCGTCCGCGAGCTGATTGCCCCGACTATTGCCCCGAAATATGTGGCGCGGATAGAACCGTACACGGCTGAAGATAAAGAGCCGGAATCGGAAATCGGCATCACCTATCCGGATGTGGCGGTATTGAAACAACGCCGGTTTGAAGAACCTGCCGCCGCTTATGGCAGTAAGCCTGTGATGACGGAGCCCGATGTTTATCTTTCCAGCAAGATCACCGTCCGCATTCCCGTCATCGAAATCCGCGACACGGCAAAAAACCGGCTCATCACCGTCATTGAAATCCTCTCGCCCGTCAATAAACGCGGGGCAGGCCGTGAGATTTACCTGCAAAAAAGAGAAATGTTGCACAACAGCGGCGTCCACGTGCTTGAAATAGACCTCCTGCGGCGGGGAGAACGCAGCGTCCGCGACAAACACCTGCGCGGCGCCGATTACCTGTTCCTGCTTTGGCGGGCCGGCAGCGAGCAGTTTGCCGTTTGGAAAAACCGCGTTTCACAACCCCTGCCCGTCCTGCCTGTGCCCCTGAAAAAACCGGATGCCGACGTGCTGTTGCCGTTGAAAAATGCGCTCGACATGGTGTACAAGCGCGGACTTTACCACCTTTCGATCGACTATCAGGCAGCGCCGCCGCCGCCTGCTTTCGGGGCGGAAGAACTGGCCTGGATGAAGCGGCTCTTAAAGCCGGAAGAGTAGTTTTTGGGGGCATCGGTTGTCACTCACGTCATTGAACATTAAAAATTGGTCATTGAACATTGGACATTTCAATTTTTAAAATTTTTAATTTGGAAATTTTCAATGTCCAATGTCCAATGTTCATTGGCCATGCTCCACATACTTCACCATTTCCAGCACCCGCCCCCGGCTATCCACCTTCAGCACCACGTTGTCGCGTGGCGACTTGAGGTAAAAGCCCTCCCGCGCGGCCACGAGATTGCGGTAAGCGGTATGTTGCAGGTCCTCGTGCGGTGGAAAAACGGCGGCATCCGGGGTCAGTTGATTGGGAAACCGCATCAGGCTGACGAGGTTGCCCTGCTTGTTGGAGAAAACCATGGTGACGGAACCGGCGCCCTGTTTTTGGGCAAACCACACGCCGGCTTTTTCATCCAGCGGCGTTCGCTCTAACCCGTCGGTGCGGCCCAATTGCATTTGCTCCAGCACCTTGCGCAAAGACGCCGGCAAGGGCATTTCCAGCAAAATACCCGATTCCGTTTCACCGCGCAGACTTTGCGCGTTCTGGCGGGCGTACAACGCGCTGAGCACGTTTTTCGATTCGGACAGGCGCCGGAAGATCGCTTCCGCGTCGGCTTTGCGGGCATTGCCGGGCTGCAGCGCGTAGGTGATGCCCAGCGCGATTTCGATCATTTCGGTTTCCTGCGTTGGTTGCCGCTTTTTATCGCGTGTCCGTTTCAGCAGGTGCAGTTCGGCGTATTTCAGGGCTTCCACGGGGCGACCCATCATGTTCAGGGCGCACAGGTGGTTGATCCGGGCCGTGACGTAGGCCGGGTCCAGGCGGGCCGCTTCGGCGAACTGTGCCGAGGCTTTTTCCAGAAAAGCCAGCCGCAGCGGTTCTACGGATGGATCAATATGTTCCTGTCCGCGAGCCGCGGCGATACGGCTTAGTTTGGTAAACCAGTCGGCTTCCACCGGGTAGGTGTACTTGTCGAGTTGCGGACTCCAGAACTCCCGTGCGCTGAGGGTATAGGCCACGCCGAGATTGTTGTACACTTCGCGGCCCTGGTAGTAGCGCAGCACGTATTCGTAGCCGGAGCAGGCCAGGCCGGTTTGGCCGATGGCCAGCAGGTAGTTGCTCGATTCAAACACGTTGCACAGGGTTTGCGCAATCTCCACCACTTCCCGGCAGCTGGCCTTGCGCGCTTCCAGTGCCGGATAGCCGGGCAGGGTCTTGCCGGTCAGCCCGTACTCCCGGTAGATCCTTTCGATCACATCGGGCATCGTTTTGAGTACGCCGTAGCCGGCCAGGTAAGCGTTGAACAGTCCCTGAATGTCGGCCACTTTTTCGGTGCGGATGTCGGCGTTATAGCCCTGGTCGTAGGCCAGGAAGTTGGTTTTGAGGTGTTGGCCTTTGATTTGCGACTGGTAGGCATGTACCAGTTCGTGGCCCAGCATATAAGCCAGTGCTGACAGCGAATCGCGTCCGAAGTCCTGGCAGATGCCATAAGCTTTTTCATCGAGCACGATCGCGTTTTTCCAGGGTGAATAAGCCGCCACCTTTTTGTTTTCGGGGCTGATGATCAATTTGGGTTTTTTAAACTGGTAGTTGCCATTGGCCGCGTATAATTTGTCAAGTACGGCCTGGGCCACGGCCTGGGGCGTACCGGCACTCAGCGGGATCGAAAAGCCCAGACAGAGCGCGGCATGCCAAATTGTTTTTTTCAGCATAAGCGTGCGGGAAAAGGATAAAAGGCGAAGGCCCCTATTTTTTAGGAATCAATTGCTCGACCAGCGCCTTGGCGCCGCGGTGATTGGGGTATTCGTTGTCGTTGGCGAGTTTCGTAAACGCTTCGCGGGCGTCATCCTGGCCGTTTTCCGCTTTCAGGTAACACAGGCCCAGGTTCCAAAGGGCGTCGTTTTTCAGCTCCGAACCTTCCGCGACCGACAACGGCGTCAGCAGCTCAATGGCTTTGGCGTAACGCTCCTGGCTCATATGGATTATACCCAGGTAATACTGAGCCGTTTGATCGTCCGGATGCGTTTCCAGGTGGCTTTTCAGGAGATTTTGCGCCTCGTTGTAGCGCCCTGCCTCGAAGTGCTGGAGGGCTTGGCGCAGGGTATCTTCGGCCGTCTGCACGCCGGCCATGCCGACCGATTCCAGCCGGGAAATGGCCGTTTTAGCGCGTTGAACCTCTTGTTCCAGTTTAAAATGTTGTGAAAAAAGGGCGTTAGGGTCAACGGCGGCAGATTCCTGACGGGTGAAAAACCAGACGGCGCCGGCCAGGACGACGAGGGTTGCGGCAATTGCCATGATACGTCTCATAAAGGATGTTTTTGAAAGGTGTGAAACAGAAAGGGTGGATACGGGCGCCGCGGCGCCGGTCTGAAAAAAACCTTCCGCGGTCAATTTATGATGAACGGCGCCGATGGTCTGGCGGAGCTCCGCTTCGCCGGCGCGTTCCATACCTTCGAGCAAAAGACGTTCGAGTTCCACGTCGTTTTGCAATTCCGGGTTTTCATTTATTTCGGTTTCAAAAGCCTCGCGTTCAGCGGTACTCATTGTACCGGCCAGGTAGCGGTGGATTTTGTCGATATATTCCTCATTCATGAAGCGTTATTTTGAATGGTATTTAAACAGAGAATGCGATTTGACCTGTTTGCGCAGGTAATCAAGACACCGGTGTTTTTTTACTTTGACAAAAGACTCGGCATAACCCATTTCTTCTGCAATTTCCGACTGAGAACGTTTATCAAAAAAAGAGAGTCGAAGCACCCGGCGGCAATCCTCTTCCATGTTTTCCAGAAATCCGGCTATGGCAATGAGTTGCTTTTCCAGTTTTTCCCGTTCCTCCTCTTCTTCTGTAACGCCGGGGTTTTCCCGCTGAAAAGCAGATATATCCCCCGTCGAAAATTCTGGTTTGAGATTCGTATTTTTCAGGATCAGGTTCTTTGCGATAGCGTACAGATAGGTGCCGAGTTTGGAACTCAGCCGAAATTCTGGTTCGCGAATTTTCCGCACGAGAATGACGAGCAATTCCTGAAACAAGTCTTCCGCGTCCTCCCGTCCCGCATCGCTTGCCTGTTTGGCCACCATGCGGTAATACTGCCGGTACAGTGTTTCAAAAGCCGGCGCTGCGCCTTCCCGCAGGGCTTTCAACAGGTCTTCTTCCGTTTCGTATGTCAATGATTTATCCATTAATCCGCGTTTTGGATTTTGGTTATCACCTGAATGAAAAAATTTGGGGACTAAGGTAAGGAGATAATGGAGGTTTAGAAAGTTTAGAGTGGTTTAGAGGGTTTAGAAGGTTTAGAGGGTTTAGAAGGTTCAGAGGGGTT
>JAKLJF010000495.1 GCA_023151335.1 Thermoanaerobaculia bacterium
GCCGCGGGCGATAAATTCGACCGCCCCGGTTTGGCGGTTGATTTTCAGCACCTTGCCGCGGTCGGGTATCTGCGGCCGGGCGCTGGCGCCGCCAGGCAGGATGGCCGTGGCGAGCGCGGCGTAGAAATGGCCGTCTTTATAGGCCAGCCCGAAGGCAAATTCGTGAAAGTTGGCCGAGGCTTTCCAGCCCTTGGCGAGGCACTGGTATTCGTCGATGATGTCGTCGCCGTTGAGGTCGATGAGTTTGGTCAGTTCCTGTTTTTGCAACACATAGATCGTGTCGTCCACCACATGCAGGCCGAGGGGTTCGGCCAGGCCTTTGGCAATGAGTTTCATTTTGATCTTTTTCGGGTCGCCGCTTTCCACGTTGTCGAGCAGGTAAACGCCGCCCATGGCATCCCAGGTGCTCACCACCAGGCGGCCGTCGCGGAGCATGCTCAGGCCGGCTACTTTCGGCAGAAATTCGTCGGGACGGGCTTGCGAGAGGGTATACGCGGGATGCACGGAATAGAGGGGAATGCCATCGCCGGGGATACCCGCGACCGAGCCGGTCATTTTGCGCAGGTCTTTGTCTTTTTCAGATTTTTTGTGGGTAAAGTTGGATTCCGGGATGATCTTGAACTCGGGGCTGCCCGAGCGCGCCCATTTGAGTTGTATCCCCCGGCCGCCGCCGCCCTGGAAGTAGTCGATCTGCAAAGGGTGGTAGCCGGCCCGGAGCGCCACTTCGGCTTCCTTTGGGTCCATGCCGTGCGGACCGTCGTTGTCGATGAGCAGTTGGTTGTCGAGGTACAGCCGGCTGCCGTCGTCGGAACTGAGTTGGAGCAGGATGTTGTCGTCTTTTTCCAGATAGAGATAACCCGAAGCCGTAAGCGCGAAGTTGTCTTTCAGCGGACTGAACTCCAGGGGCCCGGCGTCTACCAGACCGGCCACGGCTGTTTCGGCAGGCGGGGCGTTGAAATTGATCTGCTTGAGGCTTTGCGGGCTTTGGTTCAGTTTAAATATCTTGACAAACAGCCCCGGGTTCATATCCTCGTTGCTGGCCCCCGCGTCGGGTTTCAGCCATTCTGCATCCGGGATGCTGGAAAGGTCGGTAGGGCCGCCCCCGGAACCGTCGTCTTCTCCTTCGTCGAGGTCGAGGATGTAGGCCACCATCGATTTGGCATCGTCGGGTTGCAGATCGGGGTGGGCGCTCATGGCCGCGACGCCCCAGTTGCCTGAGCCGCCGGCAATGACTTTTTTGGCCAGCATTTCCAGGTTTTCAGGGGTATTTTTGTATTTCTCTGCGATTTGAACGTAACCTGGCCCAACGGTCTGCACCTGCGGGTTGTGGCAGGTACGGCAGTCGCTTTTGGCCATCAGGCGTTCGCCGGGCGACACCGCGGCTTCCTCTTCGTCCATACCGCCGGCAGCGAATGGATTGGGGAACAAGGGCAGGCCCACGAACATGGTGGTCAGGTGGGTGGGTTTGCCGGTGTTGAGCGTCAGCTCGCCTTCCACGTTCATGGCATGTATGCCTTCCGCCGAGTTGTTGGGTTGCTCAGCGGTGGTTTTCCAGGCGCCGTCCGTTTCGACGTTGCTGGCACTGGCCACAGAGCCTACGTTTAGGCGCAGACTGACCTGCGCTCCCTCGGGAGCGCCGCTTACCTGAAAAGTACGGGACAAACCGCGCTGGCGGTCGCGTTCCACGAATTCGGGTTGTTCGTTGATGCGGATGCGCCTGCCGTCGGACAACACCAGGTCGTACATGATCTCGGCATGACCGTCTTTCGTGTAGCGGTGCCCCTTGTAATCGGTTTGCGGTTGTTCGGCGTTGCCGTTCAGCGTCACCGTCCAGGGTTGGCCGAATTTGTTTTCAAACCAGGCGTTGCCCACGCTCAACGGCTGCGGGCCGTGGCGCATATTGTACACGGCGCCTTCGAACGCCACGCCGCCGGCCCAGGCTTTGTACAGGGCGCAGGAGTCGGTGGAATAAGCCAGCCAAAGGTTGTCGTTGAGGGCGAAGGTGATCATCCGCGGCTTCTGGTCCAGTACGGAGCGGAATACCCAGGGATCGTTGGGGCGGTCGAAAACCGCGGCGCCCTGGTTTTGGCGGTTGGCCCAAAACCACAAACCGGCGATTAAAATGGCTGCAAGGAGGAAGAGTGTACGGGAGGTACGCATAAATAGTCAGACATGAAACGGGTGAAACGGAATTGGTTTTCCCTTGGCGCGTAAAGGTCGAAATTTGATTTGAAATTTGGCAAAGCCGCCAGTTGCGGCGGCTAAATTTGGCAAGAACCGGGGTAAAGGTAGGTTTTGTTGGATTTTTTAAATAATTTTTATTAATGTCCTTCCCCGGCGCCTCCCGATCAAATAGTTTTTTGCCCCGGGTGATAACCAGTAGTGTACAAGTGGTATAAATGACATCGTACACTTCAAATTATAACTGTAATTTCGCAGGTGGAATTTGCCGGTTAATATTTCGAATTTACTCCCGCCTGACTAAGGATCATCACCCATACCTGCATGAAAAAGCGCTTGCTCCTTTTCAGTGTATCTTTATTTTTCTTCTCGTCCCTGTCGGCGCAACAGCTCAAGGGTGTTTCACCTGTTTCGACCGCCACTACCGGCGGCGGACAGACCTGGGCCGTGATAGCCGGCGTTTCTGATTACCAGAACCCAGACATCACCGATCTGAAATACGCCCACCGCGATGCCCTGGCTTTTGCCCATTACCTGCAAAGCCCGGCCGGCGGCCGTGTCGACAGTTCGCATATAACGCTGTTGCTCAATGAAAATGCCACGGCCGGAAAATTTGCCGCCGCCCTGGACTGGCTGCTCGACGTCACGAAGGAAGGCGACCTGGCGGTGATCTATTTTTCCGGGCACGGCGATGTGGAGCGCAAAACCATTTCCCAGCCCGGTTTTTTATTGTGCTGGGATGCGCCGGCCCGCGTGTACACCAGTGGCGGCACCTACGCGCTGGTTTTTCTGCAAGAGATCATTTCCACAATTTCTCTGCAAACGAAAGCCCGCGTACTGGTCGTTACCGACGCCTGCCGGGCCGGCAAACTGGCCGGCAGCGATATCGGCGGCGCCCAGGCCACCGCGGCCAACCTGGCCAAACAATACGCCAACGAAGTAAAGATCATGTCGTGCCAGCCCGACGAGTTTTCCCTGGAAGGCCAGCAGTGGGGCGGTGGCCGGGGCGTATTCTCTTATTATTTTCTGAACGGCATCACCGGCCTGGCCGACCGGAATTCGGACGGTACCGTCAGCCTGTTGGAAATAGAACGATACCTCGACGAACAGGTGCCGGCAGCCACGGCGCCGCACAGCCAGATACCCATGACCGTGGGCAGTAAGAGCGCAGCGGTCGGACTTGTAGACGCTGCCACGCTCGCCGCATTGCAACAAAACGCCCAAACCGGCGACCTGTCCGGCAGCCTGCTGGCCAGCAACGACAAGGGGATGGAGAGCGCCCTGGCCAAAGATCCTTCTGCATTGGCGTTGTACAACGAGTTTAAAAAAGCGCTGAAGGAAGGGCGTTTGCTGACCCCGGAAGCAAGTTGTGCCTGGAAATTATTTAACCAACTGAAAGACAAACCCGCGGCGGCTCCTTTTCAGGGCCAGATGCGGCGCAATCTGGCCGCCGCTTTGCAGGACGAAGCCCAGCAAGCCATAAACGACTATCTCAAAGCCAATCCCGCGGAGTTGCGCAAACGCTGGGGATTCAACGAGCGCTACGAAAAATTCCCGGAATACCTGGACAAGGCAGCCGGGTTGCTGGGAGAAAGTCATCCGATGTACAAAAACCTGAAAGCGCGGGCGCATTATTTCACCGCGCTGAATTACCGGCTGCGCGGCGAGCGCGGCAAAACGCCCTCCTTATATAACCTGGCGCTTTCCGAACTCCGGGAATGCCTGAAACTGGAACCGGACGCTGCCTATGCGTACAACGAACTGGGGTTGCTGAGCCGCCGGCTTGCACAGTACAAAGAGGCGGTGGCTCATTTTGAGAACGCCATCGCCCAGTCGCCCGGCTGGGTGTTGCCCTGGGCGAATCTAACCAGCGTCTATCTTGACTTGAACGATTATTCCAGCGCCGAAACCGCCGGAAGACAAGCCGTTCGGCTGGACAGCACTTTTGCCCTGGCGCAATACAACCTCGGCCTGACCTATCAAATGACTGGTAATTTTCCCAAAGCAAAAAACCATTACAAAAAAGCCATTCATTACGACCCGCAATATACACGCGCATTTTTTAACCTCGGATTGATCTATTTCCACGAAAACGATTTCGAACGGGCGGAACAAATGTGGATGATCTACCACCAGCAGGCGCCCGACGACCCCGACGGCCTGCTGAACCTGGGCGAGACAGCCATGAAACAAAACCAAAATGAAAAGGCCCTGGCTTTGTTCCAAAAAGCCCTGGCCCTTGATCCGAAATACAGCCTGGCACGGCTCAATATGGGCCTGATTTATCTGGA
>JAKLJF010000496.1 GCA_023151335.1 Thermoanaerobaculia bacterium
CAGGGTGAACAGCAGGCTTATTACGTAAAACCAGCTTTTTTGCCAAAAGGGGGCATCCACCCTAAAGGCCAGGGCATTGGCCGCTTCCACCCAGTCTACCCCGTTCAGGCTGGCCTGAAGCCGGAGTTTATAATCGCCGCCGGGGAGCGAGGTTAGGCGAAGTTTGTTGTTGTTGCCCAGCGATTTCCAGCCGGCATCGTAGCCTTCGAGCAGATACCGGAATTTGATTTTGTCCGGATTGTTAAAATAAGGCGCCGCGAATTCAACTTCGATCGATTTTTGGTCGGCCCGGAGGTAGAGCGGCTCGTCGAAGGAATGGACCAAAGTATCGTTTTCGTTTATGTTGATTTTTTGAAAAAAAACAAAAAGGGGCCTTTTACTGGCCTGGAATGATTCGGGGATCATATAATTCAAACCATAAGTGCCCCCGAAAAATACATGGCCGGCACGGTCGCGATACCAGGCATTGGCATTGAACCCATATCCCTGCACGTTATCCGAATGGTCGAGCAGGGTGACGCGTCTGGTGGCAGCCTCGTACCGGAAAATGCCGGCGTCGCCAGCCCCCCAAATCACATTGTTTTGATCCTGATATACAATATTGATCAGTTGGTTGTCAAATTCGTCAGTTACTTTAGTCGTAACTATTTGGCCGTCGCGGTATTGCGCCCTGAAAAGTCCCCTGAAACAGGCATACAACAGTTCGCCACCGGGCAAAACAAAGCCACAGGTGATCACATTTTCGCGAGCGGGGGTCGACAGTCCGGCCAATACTTGTAAATTGGAGTCCAGGCAGTACAGTCCACGGCCTGTGCTTAACCAAACATGTCCTTGAGGCGCCTGAAATGCAAAATTTGTGTTTTCCCGGCCCGGGGGAATATCGACCTGATCCAATGTGTATGACTTGCCGTCAAGCAGATAAAGCGCATCGCGGCCCAGGATCAGATGATTGCCGTTTCGCAAAGTGGCGATTTCGTCGACAAAGTCCTGTTCAATACGTTTCCGGACTTTTTCTCCGGCCTCTCCTTTGGGATAAACCGGCCGCCTGAATCTGCGGGTCAACGGATCGAAGAGCCATACGCCCAGATCGGCTGGGCCAATGATGATGTTTTTGCCGTCGAATACAAGGCCGCGTAAAGATGGATAGGCAAGTCTGTCGGAAGCGTTGGGCACAGATGGTACAAAATCCCATTTGCCTTCATCTTTTTTCCAGCAAGCCAAACCGTTGCCGGTCGCAAGCCACAGGTTGCCGCTGTTATCCTCCACTAACCGGCGCACATTATTTACACCTGCCTGAATAGCGTTGTCAGGCTGACTGATCCGCAGTAATCCCATACCCTGATCATTCAAGGAAAAACGGGCAATGCCATCGATCGTAGCCAACCAGGCATATCCTTCATTGTCGACATGGAGATGATTCGCAAAGTCATTGGCGAAAACTTGCCTTCCATTGGAAAAAAGCACCAGCCGGCGCAACCGGCTGCCGGCCTTTGTCCACTCGAATATCCCCTCGCGCGCAACTACCAGGAAACGAGTGCTATCGATAGGGGCAAAACCATGCGTTGTAAAATTGTCGTCCGGCCGGTCCGGCGCCCGAAAGGGAACTACGACGCTATCCTGGAAATGATACCATGAAGATTTGTTGCTCCAGTTGCTGGTCAGCACCGTATGTTCATTCAGTGGAAATATGCGGTAAATATCCTGGTTGGGTATGCCGCGGAGTTTCTTTTCCCGGGTATCATAGGCATAAAGAACATTGTTTTTTATCAGAAACACCGTATAGCCCCGGTTCGCAAACGTGCGGGTACTGAACGGCGCTTTAAGCGGAAAATCAGGCAAAGCCGGTAAAAATTGTTGTTCCTGCGAATCGAAGCGATAAAATCCTGATGGGCAGAACAGCCAAACCGAGCGATCCGGCATTTGGAATACAGGCCCGGCGGACTGCAGGGTATCCCTGTAACGAATGGGTACTTCGCGGAACTGCCGGGTATCGTCGACGAACCGGTAAACTCTTTTTTCCGAGGAGGTCCAAACGCCGCCCTGATCGTCGCAGTACAAACGAGTCAGAAATTCTGTTGCCGGAAAATTTTTCACCTGTCTGCCATCAAAACGTTGTACGGACCGGTAATTCAAAATCCAGAAAAACCCTTTCCGATCCTTGGAAATCCCGAGAATATTACCCGCGCGGATACCATAAGAGTGGTCGAACAACTGCAAATGGTAGTCCGGGATCTGGGTCACCGCGGTTTTGGACAATAAGCAGCACATTAAAAAACAACCCACTGCCCGCCAAAATGCGGTGCGAGAAGGCGGCAACATGAATGCGCAGTAAAAAAATGGCATACAATTCAGATAAAGACTGCTCACTGAAACACGAAAGTATGCGACAGCGATTGAATTCCGCATCTTCATTGAGCGGATGACCGGATTTCTTAGTAAATGACCGAAAATTATGCTTAAGGTATTACCCGGCGGTCGACGCGGCTTCATTGCACGATATGCGCCTTATGCTCTTCCATTCGTTCAGTGCCGAGCATAATCATCCAGAAAAAGGCATACAGAATAACATGCCCAACGTCGAGATGACTGAACCAAATACCCGGCGACCATTTCAACGCTACCGGTATCAGCGAAACCACCGCGATGGGTAGCGACAAAAGCAGCATGCGGCTACCGGCATCGCGCCGTTTGGAATAAACAAGCCACTCCAGGGGCAGCATAAAAACGAGCAGCGCAAGGGCGCTGTGTACTTCCACCCAGACAAATGACTGAGTCAGCCCGGAAAGCGTGATCGCGGCGCTTAAACCCATCAGATTGAAAAGGGTCAACCCCCGGTATAACCTTTCAGAATAGAACGGGCGGGCATGCTCTATGGCAGCCTGCGCCAAAGCGCCCAGGCTGAATATGCTGAATATCCAGCAGGCGTACTTCCCGCTGAACCCCGCCCGGTAATAAAAGGCATGGCCAAGCAAAGGCCCCAAAACCGATGAAACAAGCATTAAAGCAAAAAAGCGGGTCATCCAACGGAAGGCCGGCGCCTGTTTTTTCCGGCAGGCGAGCCTGCGCCAGGCGTATCCGCACACGAGCGCAATGCCTAATCCTGTTAAGGCGATTACCGGTTCGGAAATACGAAGTGAACCAATATAAATATCGGGTTGCATGAACGGCACAAAATAAGCGATTTGTTTTCAAACAAAATATGTTAACTTTGCGGGAATGAGCAAAACATTCGCAAACGAACCCGCCAACGGCGAAGAAAAGCTGATCGAAAAGGCGCTTCGGCCAAAATTACTCGATGAATTCAGCGGGCAACGAAAAATTGTCGACAACCTGCAAGTGTTCATCCAGGCGGCAAAACAACGCGGCGAAGCATTGGATCATGTGTTGCTGCACGGCCCGCCCGGTTTGGGCAAAACTACTTTATCGCATATTATCGCCAACGAACTGGGGGCCGCGCTAAAGATGAGTTCCGGACCAGTTTTGGAAAAACCGGGCGACCTTGCCGGTGTTCTCACCAATCTGGAACCCGGCGATGTATTGTTCATCGACGAGATACACCGCCTGAATACGGTAGTGGAAGAATACCTGTATTCCGCAATGGAGGATTACAGAATCGATATCATGATCGATTCTGGCCCCAACGCCCGCAGTATTCAGATCACCCTTAACCCCTTCACGCTCGTGGGCGCCACTACCCGTATGGGCCTGCTGACTTCGCCCCTGCGCGCCCGCTTTGGCATCAATTGCCTGCTCGATTACTACGACGTGCCGACATTGGAGCATATCCTCCATCGTTCGGCCGGCATACTGAATATTTCCATTACCGCGGAAGGCGCGCATGAAATAGCCCGCCGCAGCCGGGGTACACCGCGTATTGCCAATGCCTTGTTGCGCCGTATCCGTGATTTTGCCCAGATCAAAGGCACCGGCGTAGTCGATCAGGAAATCGCCCGCTTCGGCCTCTCCGCCCTTGATGTGGACGAACATGGCCTCGACGAAATGGATAACCGCATCCTGAACGCCATTATTCACAAGTTCAAAGGCGGCCCTGTGGGAATTTCTACCATTGCCACCGCGGTTGGAGAGGAACCCGGCACCATTGAAGAAGTGCACGAACCATTTCTGATCATGGAAGGATACCTCCAGCGTACTCCCCGCGGACGATTGGCCACAGAAAAAGCATACCGCCATATCGGTGCAGTGCCGCCGGCACAAATGGGGACTTTGTTTGAATGACGCAATGACGTCATTGCGTCATTGCGTCATTGTTCCAATTTGCCATAGCATCCAAAAAGAATTTCACTCCCCAGTTTGGATACCGGAAACGCAGATAAGGCCCCCAAACAGGGGCGGAGCCTGGCAGGGCCCCATACCGGTTCGGGTTTTTTCCAAGATATTGAAATTCAAGAATTTCCCGCAAAAAAATATAGGAGCCCAGGCGGAAAGGCTCCTCTCCGGTGATTTGCCAGA
>JAKLJF010000497.1 GCA_023151335.1 Thermoanaerobaculia bacterium
CCTGCGCGAAGACACCAATTTCCTGCTGGAAGCCCAGCAACGCTGGAAAGACCTGCGCGCCGGTCCGCTTTCCGATCAGGCAGCCATGGCTGCTGTCGACTCGTTGGTGGCTGTACTCGACGGTGGCCCGCGCAACCGCAACTTTCAGCGCTGGCCGGTGCTCGGCATCTGGCTCTGGCCCAACAATTTTGTAGGTAATACTTATCCGGAAGAGGTCGACTACCTCAAGGACTGGTTCCTCGAACGCCTGCACTGGATGGATGCCAACGTCATGGGCCTGTATGTGGGCACCTACGACCCCGGCACGTTTTTTCCGCCCCGCATCACGCCTAACCCGGCCCGCGGCACAACCCGGCTGGAGTTCCATGCCCCCACCGGCGTTCGGTACTCCTGGGCGCTGTACGACGTGAGCGGAAAAGTATTTTACCGGTATTATAATTCCACTCAAACGCCTAATTTTCAATCCATTGACATTGACCTTCCAGCGGCGCCGGGGCTTTATTTTTTACACTTGGAAGCAGATGGGAAACGGACGGTGCAAAAGATTGTGGTGCAATAGCGCTATGTAAACGCCAGGTATCGCGTTTCAGCACTCGCGGTTAGCGATATTAATTCGGCGTTCTGTGTATGCAAATATGTCGCTGGTTCGTTCAAAGCTCCTACCTTCGCTTCAATTTTTATCCAAAACCGGCCAAATCAGGATGGAAAAGGCGCGTATCAGCATCATCATCCCAACCAAAAACGAAGGGAAATACATCGGCCCGACCATCGGGCAATTCCGTGAATATCTCGAACCTTTTAACCTCGAAATCATCGTTTCCGACGCCAACAGCACCGACGGTACCGCCGAAATCGTGCGGCAGTATCAGGCCGAATGGGGCAGCAACAGGGTTAAACTCATACAAAGCGCCGGCAAACAAAACATCGCTATCGGGCGCAACCTGGGCGCCTCGGCTGCCACGGGCGACATTCTGTTCCACACCGACGCCGACGTACGTATTCCCGACAAGGAGCGTTTTTTCTCCAAAATGCTGGCCGTTTTTGAGCGGCCCAATGTGGTAGCCGCCACCGCGCCTATCTGGGTTTACCCCGAACAAGCCAGCCTGCCCGACAAGCTGTACCACATCCTGATGAACGGCGTCATCCGCCTGTCCTTTATGGTGGGCGTGTACCTGGCCAAAGGCGAATGTCAGATGGTGCGCCGGTCCGTATTCGAACGGATCACAGGCTACAATGAAAAGATCATTGCCGGCGAGGACTGCAACCTGTTCTACCGCCTGCACAAGGAAGGCCATATCGCCTACCTCTACCGCCTCAAAGTGCATCACTCGCCCCGGCGCTTCCGGGAATACGGCTACCTGCGGGTGAGCCTCATTTACCTGCGGGAAGGAGCGTCGCTGCTGTTTCTGCGTAAATCGTATGTGGAGGAGTGGAAGCCCATCCGGTGATGGGCAAACTTCAACCTCGGTTACCGCCCGCTGTCCCGCACCATTTGGCGCAGCACCCCGTTAAACCCTTCCGCCGAGTGTAACTCCTCCAGCGTCAAATGCATCCGGTATTGCCAGTAATGTTTCGGGTTGGCGGGGATGTTGATTCGTTCGTCGTGCGGGTTGGAGCGGCGCAGGGCGCCGTCCATGCCCATGAGGTCCTGCAACTGGAAAATAGCCCACATGGCCGGCGAGTGCAGGTGTTGTTCCACGATGAGGCGGTTGGCCCAGGGTTCGCAGAAGTAAGGCGCTGTGCCTTCGAAGTGTAGTATTTCGTTGAAAAACCGCTGGATCAGTTGCCGGTCTTCCTCCCACCAGCCGCGTATGGTGCTCATGTCGTGCGTGGAAGGCGTGACCACCGAGAGGTAGGGCGCGTCTTTCGGATGGAAAAAGGTGGAACCGGTCTTTTTGGGCATGCGCTGGATTTCCAGGCTCAGAATGCCCAGTTCCTGCATGACGTCGGGTACGCAGTGCGGTACCATGCCGAGGTCTTCGCCGCAGATCAGCATGTTGGTGGAACGTTTCAGCGCGGGCAGTTTCTCCATGGCTTCCTGTTGCCAGAAATCATCCTGCCGGCGGAAGAAATAATCCACGTACAAAGCCTTCAAGGGTTCCTTCACGGCTGCCGGCAAGTATTTAAACGAGCTGGTATTTTCCATACCGAAGCGGAAGGCGTATTGCCGTTCCGCGGCGCCGTCCGGGGTCACATCGAAGAGGATGACGTTGGTAAGGAGGGAAAGGAGTTGTTTTTCCACGCCAACCTCACCCCCAACCCCTCCCATGAAGGGGAGGGGAGATGTAGCGGGGGCCGCGGCGCCAGGTCTCCCCTCTCCTTCAGAGGAGGGGGCAGAGGTGGAGCTGAAAAACGCCGTCACCTTCCTTTGCGTATCAAATGCTGCCTTAAACCGGTATTGTCCGTCGCCCGGCAGGTAATTATCGGCTGGCAGGCGTTCCAGAAAATGGTTCAGCACCGCGCCGGCCCCGTCGCCGAAAAGTTCCCACAGGATGGTATCGGTGATATAGGGTTTGCACAGGCGTTCGTAGTCGAAGCCGATGCCGGCCGCGTGCAGTTCCTGTTCAGTGACCGGTAGCGCCGGCACGAAATAACCCAGAATACCCTCGACGGCATGCAGGGGAATGCTCCATATCCGGAAGAAGCCGAGGATGTGGTCGATGCGGAAAGCGTCGAAGTACAGGCTCATTTGCCGGAAACGCTGCCGCCACCAGGCAAAACCGTCGGCTTTCATGCGTTCCCAATTGTAGGTGGGGAAACCCCAGTTCTGGCCGTTCACGGCAAAATCGTCGGGTGGAGCGCCGGCCTGCATATCCATGTTGTACAGTTCAGGGTTCATCCAGGCGTCGCAGCTGTTTCGGTAAATGCCGATGGGGATGTCGCCTTTCAGCGCCAGTCCATGCTCGTGCGCATAATCGGCGGCGGCTTTCAGTTGGCGGTGCAGGTGCCATTGCACGAAATAATGCACGGCTACCTCGTCGTAATGCGCCGCGCCGGGCGACACGAGTTTTTCAATGTCTTTTTCCTTGTACACGCGATGCGCGCTCCAGGTATTAAAATCGGAACTGCCGTTTTTATCGCGTAAATAACAGAAAGCAGCATAGGGGATCAGCCAGTGCCGGTTTTCGGTGAAATAACCGATAAACTCCGGATTGGTCAGGAAGGCCGTTTTTTGCGCGGCATACAACTGGCGGATAACCGCCCATTTAGCCTCCATGACTGCTTCATAATCGACGGCTGCCGCGGCGTTGAGTTCCTTTTGTTTTTTGGCGAAAGGTTTCAGGATCGAAGCCTGCGCCTTGCCGGCCACTTCGGCCAGGTTCAGGTACAGCGGGTGCAGGGCAAAGGCGGAGATGGCGGCGTAGGGATAAGAGTCCGTCCAGCCGCCGCCGGCCGAGGTGTCATTCACCGGCAGCAGCTGAATTACCTTCAGTCCTACGGATTTAGCCCAGTCGGCCAGCAGGATCAGGTCGGTGAATTCGCCCGTGCCGAAACTGTTTTTACTGCGCAGGCTGAACACCGGGATGGCTACGCCGGCGCCGCGCCAGGGCATGTGGGTAAAACGGGCGAAATTGTCGTGGTGTATAACCAACCCGGGCGAGGGCGGCGCATAAATTGCCCGGTTCGTGCCTTCTTCAAAGCCCGTGAACCGGTTGCTGCGCAGGTTCCAGACGCCGTATTTATAGCCGAGCGGAAAGTTTTCCGCGGACAGATCGATGTACGCCTCCCACCAGCCATCGCCATTCTTTTTACCGGCAAACTGCATCAGCAGGGGAGCCGAAGTGTCCCAATTGCGCAGGGCAACGCTGTGCCCCAGGATACAGGGGATTTCATCGGCGCCGAGCAGGGGGGCTTTTACGCGGAAAAGGTGGGTGTACTTAGCCGGCATTTTGAGCCGGGCATCTGCCTTTTTCCGGAAAAATATGTTGGCAAAGGGTTGGGTAGTAAAAGTGTTTTCCACCAGACCGGCGGGATTAAAATAATCGAATACCGTCAGGGAAGCGGCGCCCGTATTGTCTGCGAACAACAGTCGGCCGGGGTCGGCTTCAACCTTTTTATCCCCCTGGCGGTCGAATAGTATGTAGTGGTAGCCTGTCGTGCCTGCATCTGTTTCCGTCTCTGCCTGCCAGAACTCGTCGTTCAGGTATTTCATGGGCACCTGACGGCCGTCGCTCAGGCTGACGGCAAATGATTCGCCGAATTGGGTGCGGTATCGGAGGAGAAAATGGACTTTCATCGACAACAAGACAAATTTTGGTCAGATCGTATTCAAGGAGGGCGAAAAGTACGGGGATTCAGCCGTTTCTGCCAAGATAGGTTTTTTTGAAAAAAATCGGACTGTCGCGTCAGGGTAAACGGCTGTACGGGTGTCTTGGAACAGGGCTACAAACGCTACACCCATCTTTTCACAAAAACGACATAACGCTATGATGACGAAAAAGCAAAATCTGCCATTTTTCCTGTTCCT
>JAKLJF010000498.1:0-2558 GCA_023151335.1 Thermoanaerobaculia bacterium
AATCCAGCCATCAATTGGATAGAACTCCGACGATTTAGCATGAAAAATATTAAATTTCGCCTTTCGTCGCAATCCAGCCTTCAATTGGATAGAACTCCGACAATCAGTTCACCAAGCACTTTTTTATATGAAAAAGGTCGCAATCCAGCCTTCAATTGGATAGAACTCCGACATAAAAAAACGGAAACGTATTGGCATTCAATGGTTTAGTGGGTAATTTCCGATGCGTGCGCGTATTGTTTTCGACAAATCCCGTAAAACGCATGGGTTAAAATGTTTATGCCGGGTGTCCGTTTTTCAAGCCGGGGTTTGCGACTTTTTGTGACAAGTATTGAAAAAGAATCGTTTATACAACGTTAAATTAACATATTGACCCAACAATGTTACCACGCGGGCAAAATGTATTACAAAATAAGCGTATGCCGGTCGCCGGTGAGGTCGTCCAGGTCGAGGTCGTTTCGTCCGAGCACCTGCATTTGGGCTACCTGGGCGGCGGTCACGGCCAGGATGATGAGGCTGTCGTCGGGGCCGGCTTTGGCTTTCATCAGGTCATGGAGCAGTTTTTCGAGTTTGGCCAGGTCGGCGCTTTTCAGCGTGCCCAAATATACGGACAAGTTAATACGTTCCAAACCGAACTCGAGAATTTTTTGTCCGAGCCGGGTGCGCAGGGCGTTGCTTTCGATGTCGTAACAGATGAGGGTGGGCATTTTTTAATGTGGTCAATGTGGTCAATGTGGTCAATCACTCAATCACTCAATCACTCACTGTCATTGAGGGCGCGCAGTTTGTTGGCGAAACGGCCGGCGAGTTGGTAGATGTGATTTTTGACGGAGGTCTTTTTATTGGCCCAGGCGCGTTCGGAGCGCAGCCACTGGTTGAACAGGGGGATGAAGAAGGCTTTTCCGGCCTTGTTGAGGAATACGCCGGCGGTGTTTCGCTGGAAAAAAGCGGCGCGTACTTTGTGGTCGAGGTATTGCTGGATGAGCAGCCAGTCGGCCCAGGGCCGGAAAGGTTCGATGAAATCAAAAGCCAATACGGGTTTGTTGTACTCGTCGGCGTGCAGCAGGCCAAGGTGCGGGTCGAGGCCGGCGGCAAACAGGCCGCTTTCCACGGTCGTGTACAGCATGCCGTAGAGGTAGTTGAGCGCGGCATTGAAATCGTCCTGCGCGGGTTGGCGGCTGCGTTTTTCGAAGTCGCAGTGCGCCGGCAGCAACTCCGACAGGGCCTGCCAGTAATAGCGGGCGATGACGGCTTCGGCGGCCATGAGCGGCGCCGCGGCTTCGCGCAGGGGCGTGCCGGCGAGGGCTTCGAGGCGTTTCCACAGGTTTTTCATCTGCCCGATGGCGTTGTGTCCGGGCTTCAGCCGGCGGAGGTTCTCCGCCTGTTGCTCCGATTTGAGCAGGTACAGCCCAACCATCCAGTGCGTAGCATCGGGCGTGTCGTGGAAAAGCGCCTGGCGCCGGCGCAGTGTGGCGATGCTGCCGAAATAGGGGCTGCTCAGCCGCGCCACGGCCTTGCCCAGGAAATTGAAATACAGGATGGGGATTTCGTGCAGGGCGGCCAGTTCCACCGCCCCGGCGCTGATCCAGCAGGGCTGCGTGACGGCAATGCTGGTCACCTTGCGCGGGCTGACGCTGCGCGTCGTGCCGTCGGGCGCCTCGATGAAAAAGAGGTTGCGCCGCCGGTCCACTTTCAAATCTTTCGTATCCAGCACGAGTTGCATATCTATCCGGTATGAATCACTCAATTACTCACTCAATCACTCAATGTAAATAATGAAACCCCCGCCAGCTCACCGCCCCGAAGTCCTCTTCGGGCGGCGTGATGGCCACATAGTATGCGTCTTTGACGCGGATATAATCGGGATGGCGTACGCCGAGCACGAAGCCGGCGAAGGCGATCTTGCCGCGCAGTTGTTGTTTCATTTTCTCCACCCAGGGCGTGTGCAGTTCGCCCTGGTAGTTTTGGGCTTCCACCACTGCCGCCAGGCGCTCCACTTCTTTTTCAATTTCCTGCATAAATCCGGGTTTCAGTTCGCCTTTGCCGCGCAGCAGGATGCCGGTCACGATCTTTTCGTCGGTCGGGCCGGCGAGCCGCAGTTTGTCCTCGTTGATCTCGAAGCCCTGTTCGCGGATAATGGCGCGGATGGCATACTGGTCGTCGGCGCTGAAGGTGCGGGAGGCCGAAAAACTGAAATCGTCGGCGTATCGGGTGTACACCCAGAATTTAGCGGCGGCCAGTTCGAGCAGTTGGTCGTCGAGGTCGCGGCAGACAAGGTTGGACAGCACGGGCGAGGTGGGGGCGCCCATGGGCAGCCGGCCCTGGTAGGTGCATACGACGGCGAGCAGCTCGCAAAGTTCGTCGGAGAAACACAGCGGCGGGTCGCGGAACACCCGGCGCACCATATCGGCAGTGACGTAATGAAAAAAATCGGCGAGGTCGAGTTGGAAAAGCCAGGGATTGCGAAGATGCTTGCGGGCGTTGCTGAGGATGTTCCGCCGGTCGTCGTCGTCGCGGACGTTGACGACAAATCCGTGGCTGGCGTGTGATTTTTCGAA
>JAKLJF010000498.1:2568-4466 GCA_023151335.1 Thermoanaerobaculia bacterium
AGTAGGCGCTCTGCAGGTAGGCGTTCAGGGTGGACTGAATTTTTTTGAGCGGCGGCGAAGGATCTTCGATCAGGCGAAGACCGTCGCGGTTTTTAGGGACGTGAAATACCTTGTACCTGGGCTGCCGGGCGAGTAACTCCAGTTGGCGTTTTTCGATACCCAGCAGCCCGCAGCAGGCAGTAACGGAGCGGGCTTTGCGTAGCGCGCCGAACATCGCGCGCTTGTCGTCGCTGTTGTTCATGTGACAGTCGGCATAGCGTTGAAAAAAGTTCGGATCGTGGATGAATTGTGTTCAATGGCATACGCCTTATTTAACGGAGCAGTACGGCAAAAGTTTCTTCTTTCGTCGAATATCTCCAATGAAAGGACGCCGTTTGTCGAAAAGCCTGATTTCCCGTTTCGCCAGGCAGCGAAAAGGCCGAATGATGTATCTTCACTTGCTGCCCGGCGCCGGCCGGCATGCCCCGAAACCGTGACTCACCGCTTTCCCCAGCCCGATACCGTTGGGCAACATTAAATTACAGGTAAAATCCACGTCGAACGAGATCATGTCCACCCCGAGGAAACGCGTATGCCGGGTGGCGACGATGTTTTGCACGCCGGCGTCGAAGCGCCGGGGCAGGCGCCAGTCCACGGCGCGGCAAAAGGTGAGGATATTGGCCGCGAGAATGCGGTCAAGTTCGGCCGCGCGGGCTTTGAGGTCGGGCAGAGCCTGCCAGTCGCGGTAATTGGCCTGGTTGAGCGCCAGCCACTGCCGCAGCCGGTAAATTCGGGGCGCGTCGTAGTAGCGAATGGCGTATTCGCGCGCGTCGATGCGGGCGATGTGCAACGCGTGTTCCCGCTCGTTCCACAACAACCGGCCGTTGCTTTTGCCGTACCACTCAAAGATAGCGTCGCCGCCCTCGTCGATGCCCACGATGCCGGCCTTGCCGCGGTCGGAACGGTACTGCACCAACGGATAGCGGTACTGCACCGAGCCGTCGTCGCGGTGGTTGTGAAAAAGGTCCTGCTCCAGCCCGGCGGCGCGGGCCACGGCGGCGCGGAAGCCGGCGATGTCGCGGCGGGAGAGCGGGAGGTCGAAGGCGAGGGAGAGGAGACGCATGGGAGACGGCGCTAAATTCGACAAATATTTTGTATATTTGGCCTGCTATGAACCTTTGCCGATGCTTATGGGTATTCACCCGCTTCTATCAGTAGTTTTCTTCCTATAATACGCTCAGGATTATTAAATGCCAATAATTGTGCAGTGGCTTTTCCAATATCAGTGTGCCCGTATATCGCACCCTCAACCACCTCGAAATGTTCATTCCAATTATCTTTCCGGGGGTTAAAAAGCCGTACAATTTCGCCTGCCTCTCCCGACAAGGTGGTCAAGTCGGTTCCTTTCATTCTATTGCAACGGATACAACTGTAAGCAAGGTTCCCCAATACGGTTTTACCGCCATGCTTGACAGCAATGATGTGATCGACCTCAAAAGGATAAATGCCATAAGACTCTGGCAAAAGACAATATTCGCAACGGAATCCGGCCCGTTTTGCAACATCGACCCGCAGGTAAAGGGGGATATTCCGGCTCATGAACGGGACAATTGCAAACGCGCACGTGCCTTGGCGATGACCATGAGGTCTTCCTGAAGCAGATATTGGTCCAGCTCCTCCCGTTCCTCCGAGCTTATTAACCCCTCTTTTTCACGCTCCAATAACCATTGCACCCGTTGGATGGTAGCTTCAGAGGGCTTGAATGCCAGCACCTGCTCCGGCGCCAGGTGTGCGAGGAAGTTGATCAGGTCATCGAACGGGTGTGTTACGGTCATGCCACAAAGATAAGCGGAAAATGGAATTTTAAAAGGCCGGTTTGTAATGATTGATAAAATCAATCAACTCGCGGATGCGGGCAA
>JAKLJF010000499.1 GCA_023151335.1 Thermoanaerobaculia bacterium
GGCGGTGAAAGCGGGGTATCCCGGTTATGAACAAACCGAATGGGCGCGCCTGCAACTGGGCCACCTCTACGAGCGAAAAGGCGACCTCGCGGCGGCGGAAAAGCAGTTCCAAATGTGCCTCGCCGCACGCGAAAACTACCCCTTTGCGCTGGCGGCACTGGCCGGCATCGAGGTTAAACGCGGCCAATATGGCAAAGCCGAAACATTGCTGAAACAGGCTATGGGTATTATTCCGGAGCTCGGGTTTTACATCGACCTGGTCAAAATTTATCAAAAAACCGGCCGGGAAAACGAAGCGAAGCCCCTGATTCAGGAAATACAGGACATGATGGCCGAGGACATGGCCGCCGGGCACAACATGGCCCTGGAAGCCGGTCGCTTTCACCTGGAAGTAACTAAAAATCTGGAAAAAGCGCTGCAGTTTACCCGGGAGGAATACCAAAAACGCCCGGCGAACCGTGATGTCAATCAACTGCTGGCCGACATATACCTGGCGCAGGGCAATAAAAAACAAGCGAAGGAACACCTTCAAAAAACGATGATCCAGGGTTAATACTCCCGTTGATACGCAGCAAAAGGACGGGTGAATGGAGCAGGGCGCACCGTGCAGACGGGCGCCCTGCATACTTTTCCTCTGTCTGTTTCCGACTTTTTAATTCAGGCAGCGAAAGCAGGTTAAAATAGTTCTTTACCTTCGGCCATTCACCCGGAACCCGGAAACAATTTTGCCTATGCTTCGCTGTTTAACTACCCTCCTGTTATGTTGTATTGCCGCGTTCGGCGCCGCGCAGGACCTGCACTTTTCCCAGTTCTACCTCAATCCCCTGCAGATCAACCCTGCGCAAACGGGCGTTTTCAAAGGCGATCTGCGCGCCTCGGGTATCTACCGCAGCCAGTGGACAAGTGTCCCGGTTTCGTACCGCACATTTGGCGGGGCAGCAGACATGAAAATCCTGCAACGGGGTTCCAATCTGTTGAGCGCGGGTCTGCAGGTGCAGCACGACCGGGCGGGCGACGCCGGTTTGCAATGGACGCAGGTGGGGCTGTCCGGCGCCGTGGCGCATGCGCTGAACGAAACGATGGCACTGTCGGCCGGTTTTGGCCTGGCGTTGGTGCAGCGGGCCTTCGATATTTCGGGGCTGACGTTCAAAAACCAGTGGAACGACTATGTTTTTGACCCCGACCTGCCTTCCAAAGAAAATTTAAACCGCAGTTCCGGGCTGTCGCCCTCCCTTTCGGGCGGCCTGAACTGGCATTTTTCACCCGCCGGCAGCCGCACCGCGGTGAACGCCGGTGTGGGAGCTTTTCACCTGAACCGGCCGAAAGTCAGTTTTGACGACAATCCGGAAGAACGCCTGCCCATGCGCCTGGCGGTACATGCAAATTTTACCCTGCCCTTAAACGAATTTTTCGATTTGGTCGTTTTCGGTTTGTCGCAGCGAATGGGAAAGGCGCAGGAAATCGTCGGCGGGGCCGGCGCGCGGTTTTGGCTGGTCACCAACGAAACCGCCCTGCAGTTCACCCTGGCCAACCGCGCCGGCGACGCGATAATACCCGCCCTGCAATACGAAAAGGGCAACTGGACGATAGGCGTAAGTTACGACATCAATATCTCCGGTTTTGACGTAGCAACGGGCCGGAGAGGCGGGTTTGAAGTGGCCGCGGTGTACCGTACTTTGCCCGCGCCTCCGGTGAAAACCTTTAAATCGTGTCCCATCTTTTGAGCCATATTTTTCACAAATCATACTTCAGTATGTTTATAATCCGACAAATGCTCCCTCTTGCCGTTCGGAAAATTGTCTTAGTTTTCTGCTACTTATTAAGTTTTGTCTCTCTCCACGCCCAATCGGCCCGCGCTTATGAACATGCCGGCGACGATGCGGTGAAACAAAAAGACTTTGGCGCAGCCATCCAGCAATACGGTGAAGCCCTGAAAAAAAAGGCTGAAGATGCCGAACTGGTCTGGAAATACGCCGAATGCGCCCGGAACCTGCATTCGTACCCCCTGGCGGAAAAAATGTACCGGCAATTGTCCGGCAGCAGCGCCAAACGGAAAAAGACGCCGCCCCTGCTGCATTACCGGCTGGGACAGGTGCTGAAAAACCAGGGAAAATACGGCGAGGCCATCGCTGCTTTTGAACAGTTTATGGCGGAAAAACCCGCCGGCGCCGAACCGGCATTTTTCGACCGGGCCGGCGTGGAAATCGAATCCTGCCGCTGGGCGGGTCAGTTGCCTGCGCCCGCATCCGTGGTGGAGGTGGTGAATGCCGGTAAAGGCATCAACAGCCCCTACAGCGACTTTGCCCCTTACCTGAGCGGCGATACCCTTTATTTTTCCTCCTACCGTTTCGACAAACGGGGCGACCGTAAATTACCCCGCACCAAACTGACCAAAGTGATGTACTCGGTGCGCAACGGCCGGGCCCGCGAGGTCAGCCGCGGCTTCCCGGGCACCGATACGGCTCATGTAGCCCATACCGCCATGCTGGGCAACGGCCATTTCCTCTTTGTCAACCTGTGCAAAAACCTGAACGCCTCCGATATCCGCTGCGAACTGTACCTGGTGGTCAAGGATATCCGCGGACGCTGGGCCGATCCCGTGCGGCTGCCCGAACCGGTTAACCTGCCGGGATACACTACCACGCAGCCTTCGGTTTCCTGGGATCCTGCCTCCGAGCAACTCAATCTCTGGTTTGCCAGCGACCGGCCCGGCGGCAAGGGCAACCTCGACATCTGGTACGTGCCGCTCGACACCAACTGGTTTTGCCCCTGCAACGTTCCGGTGAGCAGCCGGAAGCCGCCGCGTTTGCCCCGCTTCGAGCAGGCCGTCAACCTGAGTGCGGTCAATACGCCGGAAAACGACGTTACGCCGTTTTTTTATGCCCCCGACCGCACCCTCTATTTCAGCTCGGAAGGCTGGCGCGGTCTCGGCGGTTACGATATTTTTAAAAGCAAAGTGGACAGCACGGGCTTTTCAGCGCCGGAAAATGCCGGGCCCGGACTCAATACGAGCTACAACGACCTGTACTATGTGCTGCGCCCCGACGGTAAAAACGGCTACCTGAGCAGCAACCGGCCCGGTTCGCAATACCTCGATGAAAACAACAAAGCGTGCTGCAACGATATATTCATCGTGCGGTATCCCGAACCGCCTAAACCGGAACGGCCACCCCTGGCGGCGGAAACGCCGGTGCCGCGTGTGCCCGTCGAAAGGCCGATGATACCGGTGGAACGCCTGCAGGAGCCCGACCCTGTGCCGACAAAACTGGCCGATTTTGTCGGACTGCCGCTGTATTTTGACAACGACGAGCCGGATAAGCGCACCCGGCGGGTAAAAACGGAAAAAACCTACGTGCAAACCGCCCAGGCCTACCTGGAGCGCCAGGCCGAATACCGCGAGCGATTTGCCGCCGGGCTTAGCGGGCCCAGGCGGGAAGCCTCTGAAGAACAGATCGATGCCTTTTTTGAAAACGAGGTCCGCCGCGGTTACGAACGGCTCGACCAGTTGTGCGATATGTTGCTCACCCGCCTGCAAAACGGCGAGCCGGTGGAGGTGGTGATCAAAGGATTCACCAGCCCGCGAGCGGAAAGCGATTACAACGTGGCGCTGGGTCGCCGCCGCATCAGCAGCGTACGCAACCATTTTGAAGAATACGGCGGCGGGGTACTCAAAACCTACCTGCAAAGCGGACAATTCAAAGTGTCGGAGGCCAGCTTTGGAGAAACCACCGCCCGCGCCGGTATCAGCGACGACCTGCGCGACGAACGCAACTCTGTATACCACCCCGATGCCGCGCGGGAACGGCGTGTGGAAATTGTTGAAATACGGGAAAACCGCTAAAATTTTCCTGCAAAAATTTTTTTGATCTTTCCACACCCATTCGTTTAAATTTGCCCGCAGATGACTACACTGGTGTATTTGACGGTAATATAAACCTTATGCTGTACTTTGCACTGATTTTCAAAACCAACATTCACCTGCCTTGACCAAGAAACGTGTCATTAAAGATTACGATGCGCTGCCGGAAGAGATCATCCGCGCGGTAAAAATGCGTTACCCCACCGGCTATGCGGCCTTCCTGGTATCGTATACCGACAAAGAAGGGAAAAAAGTATCGGCCCTGCCATTTGAAGCCGAAGATGCCTATTACCTCATTCGCATGACCGTGCAGGAAGCCAAACGTCTGGTAAAAGAAGATGAAGACTACGACGAGGAAGGCGTGCTGCGCGAAGACTTTGCCGATATTGAAGTCGAAAACGAATTCGACGGACAGGGCGAAGAAGATGATGAGATGGCCGACGGCAGCTCCGACGAGGACGATCACATTATCGTTACCCGCCGGCGCGACGACGAGGAGGACGATATTCCCGACGATTCGGAATACTGACGCCTGCTTTTTTGATCTCCAACAGAGACGGGACCCCTGCCCCGGCAGACGTGGATTATCCCGAATTAT
>JAKLJF010000049.1 GCA_023151335.1 Thermoanaerobaculia bacterium
CGACGCGCTGTACGGAACGGGCCCGGTCAGTTTGTTTTTGAAAAACTACAATACCCTCGTCGTCTGGGCTTCGGTCAATCCACGCGCTTTTCTGGGCGAACGGACGCCCTGGCTGCCCCGCTGGCTGAACATCGCCGCCGGCCTGGGCGCCGACAACCTGTTCGCCGGCTTCGGCTACGACTGGCAAGCCGATAAAAACTGCGCCGGACCCGACTGCCTGACGTACCGCATTTCACCGGAAGCCTATCCGCGCACCCGGCAGTTTTTTCTGTCGCTCGACGTGGACCTGACCCGGATACCTGTGCGGAGCCGCTTTTTACGCGGCCTGTTGGGCGTAGTCAACATTCTTAAATTCCCGGCCCCCACGCTGGAATGGAACAACCGCGGAAAAGTTGTTTTTCATCCCATTTATTTTTAAGTACAGGCAACGTTCCGGAATTTGGTGTCCCTGTGTGGCAACAACAATCCTTTTCCGGTATCCCCCTTTTGACTTTTACCTTTTAAATTTTACATTTCGACTTTAAAAAGCGATTACACGGGAAGCAAAACACGCACATATTGTATCTTACCCGGTATTTTGCCCTGCTGCTATGCCCGGCAAATGCTTTAATCCTTTCCTACCTTTGCCGGTAGCCAAATCTAATTTCATCTTGCCTGCCGGCACAGGCTTGCTTTAATCCGGTGATTTCCTTTTTATTATCTCACCTTTCAATCTTATCTTTTATGTTGAAACACATCCCGAACATTTTACTGATGTTGCTGCTTGCCCTGGGCCTGTCGGCACAAAACGCGCCCTGCGAGATCTACGACCTCGTGGCTTCCCCCGGCGACTGTACTTCCGACAGTACATACCAGCTGAAACTGAATTTTAAAGTCGAAAACCCGACCAATGACGAATTCGACCTGTGGGGCAACGGCAAATTTATCGGCACCTACAAACTCTCCGAACTGCCGCTGATCGTCAACAACTTTCCGGCAGCACCCGGAGGCGCTGTCGGGGGGTACCTGAAGGTCTGTATTAACGATAACCCCAACTGTTGCCGCATCTACCAGTTTATCGCTCCCAATTGCAAACCTTCCATTCCCTGCGAGATTTACGACATCAGTGTTCAAACCGGCGACTGCAACCCCGACGGCACGTACAAACTCACGCTTGACTTTAAAGTAGCCGACCCGACCAGCGATTTCTTCGAGGTCTGGGCTTCAAACGGCAAATACCTCGGCGCTTTCCCGCTCAATCAACTGCCCCTCAGCCTCGCATTTCCCTGGGGCGGCGGCGCCGCGGACGGCATCAAAATATGTATCAAAGGCAACCCAAACTGCTGCAAAACCAAAGAATTCCCGGTTCCCGACTGCTTCAATCCCTGCCAGCTGCGCAATGTACGCGTGGATGCGGGCGACTGCACTTCCGACAGTACTTATGCCATTAAGTTTACCTTTACTGCGCCCGCCGGGGTCGATTCCTTCGGCGTGTGGGCCGGCAACGGCAAGTTCCTCGGCCGTTTCGCCGTGGCCGACCTGCCTATCGGCATCGACAAATTCCCCTGGGGCGGCGGTTCCATCGACGCCATCAAAATTTGCGTAAAAAATACTTGCTGCAGAACTAAAGAATTCAACGTGCCCGAGTGCCTGGCGCCGCCTTGCGGAATCGCCGACATTAAAGTGGATGTTGGCGGCTGCACCTCGCCCAAAACGTATAAGCTGGCGCTCAACTTCACGGTACTTACGCCCGCGCCGGGCATCGTCACGAAATTTACCGTTTACGCGGATAACGGCGATCCTCTCGGTACTTTCAGCACGGTCCAACTCCCGCTCAGCCTCGATTTCCCCTGGAACGGCGATGAAGTGGACGCTCTCAAAATATGCCTGCTCGACGACGCGGGCAAAGAATTCTGCTGCGAAATCGTCCAGTTCAAAGCGCCCGACTGCCTGGGCATTGAGTGTGGCATTTTCAACCTGTCGGTAAAAACCGGCGACTGCAACGACGACGGCAAAACCTACCAGGTCTGGATCAACTTCCAGACGCCCGCCGCCAGTCTGCAAAAATTCGGCATCTGGACCGGCACAGGCCAGTTCCTCGGCTTCTTTTCCGTGGCCAACCTGCCCATCCATATTCCCAAATTCCCCTGGAGCGGCGGCAGCGTCGATAAAATCCTGATCTGTTTTGCCAACGGCTGCTGCGTCACAAAAGAATTCAACCCGCCGGATTGCGTCGCCAAACCCTGCGGCATCGTGGACCTGACGGCCACGCCCGGCGACTGCAACAACGACGGCACCTATCAACTCAAGATCAATTTCAACCTGCTCACGGTGCCGCCCGGCCCCACCCCGTTTGCCGTGTACGCCGGAACAGGTGAGTTCCTCGGCAACTACACGACCAACGATTTGCCGCTGCTCATCAAAAACTTCCCCGCCAGCGGAAACGCCTCGGACGCGGTGAAAATTTGCATCGGCAATTCGGCAAACACCTACTGTTGTCGCGTGGTGGAGTTTAAAGCGCCCGACTGCACCGGCGGGCCATGCGGCTTGTTCAACCTGACGATAAAAACCGGCGACTGCAACGACGACGGCACCTATAACCTCTGGATCAATTTCCAAACCACCTCCGCTGCCGGCCTCGTATTGGTGTACAACGCCGACGGCACGCTGCTGGGCACCTTCCCGCTCAGCGCCCTGCCCATCCATATCCCACATTTCAAAGGCAGCGGCAAAGACGTGGACGTGGTGAAAATTTGCCTGGTCACCACGGCCGGAACGACGCCCTGCTGCGTGACCAAAGAATTCAAGGCGCCCGACTGCAATACCGATCCCTGCGGCATCAAAAACCTGGCGGTGCAAACGGGCGATTGCAACCCCGACGGCACCTATAACCTGTGGCTCAAATTCGATCTGAGCAATCCGACCGTCAGCGCCAAATTCGCCGTGTACGCCAACGGTAAACTGTTCGGCGAATTCTCCCTGGGCGATCTGCCGCTGCACATAAAAAATTTCCCCACCGACGGCGGTCCGAACGACGTGATCAAAGTCTGCATCATCAGCCCGCTGACGGTACTGTGTTGCGAAACGCTGGAATTCAAGGCGCCCGATTGCGCGGGCGGCCCCTGCGAAATTTCCGACCTGACGGTCAAAACCGGCGATTGCAGCTCCGACAAGACCTATAAACTGGAACTGAATTTCAAGGCGCATAACGTGGGCGCCGACGCTAAATTTGCCGTTTTTGCCAACGGCCAGCTGCTCGGCTACTATGCGCTCGACCAGCTGCCGCTCACCATTCCGAATTTCCCCTCCGACGGCGGCCCGAACGATGTGGTGAAAGTTTGTATCGCCACCAACAACACCGGCTCCGTTACCTGTTGCGCGGTGAAAGAGTTCCCGGTACCGGGCTGCATCGGACACCCTTGTGACATCTACGACATGAAGGTGGAAACGGGCAAGTGCAACGACGACGGCACGGCCTACGAACTCTGGCTGAACTTTAAAGTCACTAACCCGCCTTCCCAGTCCACCCATTTCGGCGTTTGGGGGAACGGCGAATTGCTCGGTTTCTTTACCCTCAACCAACTGCCGCTCTATTTCCCGAATTTCAAAACCAACGGCGGGCCGAACGACGTGATCAAGGTCTGCCTGACCAATACCGGTACCATCGGTTGCTGCGAAACCCTCGAATTCCACGTGCCCGACTGCATTCAAGGCCCCTGCGAAATTTACGACGCCGTGGTGACCACCGGCGACTGCAACGACGACGGCACTTACCGGATCAAGATCGATTTCAAGGTGGAAAACCCGGGCAACGACTACTTCGAGGTTTGGGCCGGCAACGGAACCTACCTGGGCTATTTCAAACTGAGCGAACTGCCGCTGGCCATTGCCAAATTCCCCGGCAGCGGCGCCGACGTGGACAAGATCAAGATCTGCATCAACGACCAGCCGAACTGCTGCCGGGTGGTTGAATTCAAAGCGCCCGACTGCGCGCCGGGCGGCTGCGATATCACCGACCTGAAAGTGGAAACCGGCGACTGTAATGCCGACGGTACCTATCGCGCCTGGGTAAATTTCAAAATAAACAATCCGAGCAACACCACCGTGTTCGGCGTGTGGGCCAACGGACATTTCCTCGGCACGTATGGTTTGAACAAACTGCCCCTGCTCATCGAAAAATTCCCGACCGACGGCGGCCCGAACGACGTGGTGAAAGTGTGCATCCTGGTTCCCGGCACCACGCAGGCCCTGTGTTGCAAAACACTGGAATTCAAAGTACCCGACTGCGTAACAGGCGGCTGCAACATTGAAAACCTGAAAGTGGAAACCGGCGACTGCAACGACGACGGCACTTATCAGGCCTGGGTCAATTTTACAACCAGTCCCTCCCCCACCCCGCTGTTCTTCGGCGTATGGGCCAACGGCGAGTTCCTGGGCTCTTTCCCGCTCGGCAATCTGCCTTTCCACATTGAACATTTCCCGACCAACGGCGGGCCCAACGACGTGGTGAAAGTGTGCCTGGTAACGCCCAACTCCACTACGCCCTTGTGCTGCGCCATCAGGGAGTTTCCGGTGCCCGACTGTGCGGGCGGCGATTGCAAAATATATGACCTTGCCGCTACCAAAACCCCCTGCCTCTGCGGACAGTTTTTTGCTATCCTGAATTTTGAGTTCAAGGACGGCGGCAGCGGCGGTTTCGACGTGGTGGGCAACGGCAAAAACTACGGCAACTTCCCGTACAACCATCCACAGCCCGTGATCATCGGCCCGCTCGACGGCGACGGCGTAACGGAGTACGAATTCGCGGTGCGCGATCACCTGCATCCCGACTGCCACGACGCGGTGAAGTTGGGTATTGTGGATTGCACCGGCCAGGTACAGTCGGGCACGAACACCGCTTTGGCGGCAACCGGCGGCAAACTCACCCTGTCGCCGAATCCGGCCAGCCAGTGGCTCTCCGTGACGGCGCAATTGAACAGCGGCTCCGTTATTGGCCAGGCCACTGCTGAAATCCGGCAGGCCGACGGCCGCCTGGTGCGGACGCTCGTGGTACAAGACGGCGCCAACTTCCAGATCGATGTTTCCGACCTGCCCGGCGGCATGTACCGCCTGTCGTTGCTGTCGGCGGCGGCCAGGCTGGAAGGGACGTTCGCAAAACAGTAACGCGAACGGTTCGTTCGCGTAAAAAAGGTAGCGGCGGGAGGAGGAGCGTTTTTATTGGACAGGACCGACAGAATTTGCAGGATTCAATGTTTTTATCTTGCAAATCCTGTCCATCCTGTCCAATAAAACCACTCCTCTTCCCGCCGCTTTATTTTTTGCAAACAAAAAAATGCGACCTTTCGGAAATCATACACAAACTCCCAATTTAAAATACGCATGCAAATCCTTGCCCAACTCGTCGACCTTCATGCCCGCCGCATCTACCCGGCCGGGATCAGCGTTGAAAACGGTCGTGTAAAAAGTATAAGAGAAATAGCCGGCGTCCCCGCGGACGCGGGTTATGTTTTGCCCGGCTTTGTCGATGCCCACGTGCATATCGAAAGCAGCATGTTGCCGCCGGCCGAATTCGCCCGTATGGCCGTGGCGCATGGCACGGTGGCCACGGTGTCGGACCCGCATGAGATTGCCAATGTGCTGGGCGTTTCCGGCGTACAATTCATGCTCGACGATGCGCGCCGCGCACCGGTCAAATTTTGTTTCGGCGCCCCATCCTGCGTGCCGGCCACGGGTTTTGAAACAGCCGGCGCCGTGCTCGACGCCTTGGCGGTGGAGCAATTGCTGCAAAATCCGGCCATCGGTTACCTGTCGGAAATGATGAACTTTCCGGGGGTGCTGCACGCCGACCCGGAAGTGCTGGCCAAAATTGCCTCGGCCCGGCGCCTGGGCAAACCCGTGGATGGCCATGCGCCCGGCTTGCGCGGCGACGACGCCCGGCGCTATTTCGCCGCCGGCATCACGACCGATCACGAATGTTTTACCTTTGAAGAAGGTTTGGAAAAAGCCCGGCTGGGCGTGAAGATTCTCATCCGGGAAGGTAGCGCCGCGCGCAATTTTGAAGCCTTGTGGCCGCTGTTGCTCGAATTTCCAGCCCAGGTGATGTTTTGCAGCGACGATAAACACCCCGACGACCTCCTGAGCGGGCATATCGACCGCCTGGTAGCCCGCGCGGTGGCCAAGGGTTGCCCCTTGTTTGATACCCTGCGCGCGGCGTGCCTGAATCCGGTGGAACACTACCGCCTGCCCGTGGGCCTGCTGCGCGAAGGCGACCCGGCCGATTTTGTCCGTGTGGCCGACCTGACGGAATTCCGGGTTTTGGAAACCTGGATCAACGGGTTTTGCGTAGCCGCCGACGGCCAAAGCCGCCTGCCGCATCAGTCCTGCGACACCCACAATCAATTTGCCGCCTTGCCCAAAACGCCGGCGGAGTTTCACCTGGCTTCCGCACACGGTACAGGTATCGTTCGCGTCATCGTAGCCCGCGACGGCGAGATTGTCACCGGCGCGGAAGAAGGACGCGCCCGCCTGCAGGACGGGTTGTTGCTTCCTTACCCCGCCCACGACCTGCTGAAGATCGCCGTGGTGAACCGCTATGCCCCATCCGTGCCGCCGGCCATCGGTTTCGTGCGCGGTTTCGGTATGCAGCGCGGCGCGCTGGCCTCCAGCGTGGCGCACGACTCGCACAATATTGTGGCCGTTGGCGCCGATGATGCCGCCCTGTGCGCGGCTGTCAATGCCGTGATCGAAGCCAGGGGCGGGGTGAGCGCCACCGACGGCGCGGGCGATACCCGGGTGCTGCCGCTGCCCATTGCGGGTTTGATGAGTCCGGCAGACGGATATGAACTGGCGCATACCTATTCCCGCCTGGATGCCTGGACAAAAGAAACGCTCGGCTGCACGCTGCGGGCGCCTTTTATGGCCCTGTCTTTTCTCGCGCTCCCGGTGATCCCCTCGCTCAAAATGACCGACAGAGGGCTGTTCGACGTGGAGCGGTTTGACTTTACGGAGGTGGAACTGGGGTAATACTGAAATACCGGTTGATTCCCCCCAACAGTGGCCCCGTCATAAAGGTGGTGACCAGCGCCATAATGACCAGCATGGCGAATATTTCCGGGCTCAGGATGCCCAGGTCATAGCCAATGTTCAGCACGATCAGTTCCATCAGCCCGCGGGTGTTCATCAGAGCGCCTATGGACAGCGCTTCTTTCCAGGGCTGGCCCATGATTTTGGCGATGAGGGTGCCGCCCCCGAATTTGCCGGCAATAGCCAGGCAGATGATGCCCGCGCACAACAGCCAGTGCTCACCCTCACTGAGTAATCCGATACGCGTACGGAGGCCGGTGAGGGCGAAAAATACCGGCAGCATGATGAGCACGCTGATGTCTTCCAGTTTCTGCCGCAGCGATTCCCGCAGGTCGGCCTGTTCCGACATGACCACACCCGCCGTAAAAGCGCCGAACAGGGCGTGAATGCCGATCACTTCGGCCAGGTAGGCCGACACCAGCAGCACCAGCAGGGCGCCGCTCACCAGCAGATGCGGGTTTTTGTTTTGGGCCAGGTAGCGCGACATCCACTTGTCGATCTGCAACCGTACGACGTACAGCATAAAGATCACATAACCCATGGCCAGGACGAAGGTCATCAAAGCCCCGGCAATACTGCCCGCTTTTACGATGGCAATGATGGCAGCCAGCAGGCACCAGGCCGTGAGGTCGTCGGTGGCGGCGGCCGTGATGGCCAGCACCCCCAGTGGACTTTCGGTGAGCCCGCGTTCGCGCAGGATGCGCGCCAGCACGGGGAATGCCGTTATGCTCATGGAAATACCCATGAACAGGGAAAAAGACAAAAAGGTAATACCTGCCGGGGCGTATGTCTGGTAGGTGAAGTACGCCAGCCCTACCCCCAGGAAAAACGACCACGCAATGCTCGAATGGCTGATCATCACGGCATCGCGGCTGTGGTGGCGCACCTGGCCCATATCGAGTTCGGTACCGATGATGAACATAAAAAAGATCAGTCCGAACTGGCTCAGCGCCTGCAAGCCCTTGAGCGATTCTTCGGGAAAAATAACAGCGCTGAAACCCGGGAAAGCCCAACCCAACAGCGAGGGACCCAGGAAAATGCCGGCTATAATCTCCCCGATCACCGGCTGCTGGCCCAACCGGACCGCGATCATGCCGAACAGGCGCGCCACGGTCAGGATGACGATGATCTGCAACAACAGTACGGGTATCGGTTGGCCCAGGCGAGTCTGCAGCAGCGTGAACCAGTTGCCGCTTGTCATTTCCTGATGCGGCGTGTTTTCCGCCAGGGCCGGCGAAGAAAGATCGGGTAAAACACGCAAGGGCATACCGGCGCCCAATTCTATCAATAGCCAAATAACCGCCGCAAAAGTTCCGACGATACCGATATACAACAGGGCGCTCCGGGCCATTTAATTTTCGTTGAACAGGTGGTGATTGTCAAAGATATCCGGCAGGGAGGGATTAAATAAATGTTCTGGTTTAGACTTTCCAGGTTTGACAAACCTGGAAAGTCCGGGCGACCGAAAAACAAATTGCCCGATAGTTCGGATTAACTTAGACAAAACGGCAAACCGGCTTTGCCGGACAAATGTAGGGCCAATTCGCCGGATTCCGTTAACCCTTCGTTTTCATCATCCGCAAAACCCATATTTTGCACCACCGTCCACCGTCTACCGTCCACCGTCTACCGTAAAAATGAACCGTATCGACCGCCTCATGGGCATCATCACCCTCCTGCAAACCAGAAAGCAACTGACTGCGGCGCAAATCGCTGTCCATTTCGGTATCAGCCAGCGCACCGTTTTCCGCGACCTCCGCGCCATCGGCGAGATCGGGGTGCCCGTGTACTTCGAGCCGGAAAAAGGTTACTCGGTGGACAGCGGCTTTTTCCTGCCGCCTGTGTCGCTCACGGTCGAGGAAGCCGGCGCCCTGTCGCTGGCGGAGCCGCTGGTCCTGCGTTTTGCCGACAAATCCATCCAGCGGCACTACGCGTCGGCGCTGGCCAAGATCAAGGCGGTGCTGGGGCGTTTGCAACGCGAAAACATGGAACTGGCCCAGGCGCAGGCCGCGCATTTCGTGCCCGACCAGTACGCGCATCTCATGCCCTCCACCGATTATCTCACGCCCTTGCAAAACGCCATTGCACAGAAAAAAATCGTGCGCCTGGAATACCTCAATGTACAGGAAGAACACAGCGTGCGGGAAGTGGAACCCATCGGCCTCACTTTTTACTCGCTGAACTGGCACCTCGTCGGCTGGTGCCACCTGCGGCACGGCTACCGAGATTTTCGCGTGTCGCGTATCCAAAAAATGACCGTAACCCTGCAGGATTTCCGCAAAACCGACCACCTGAGCCTGGAAGAGTATATGCAAAACCTGCAAGCCGAAATTTTAAAAAATCCTGAACACCCCCTGACATAGGGTTGTCAGCAGGCGCCGTTTCCTTTGCCGGAAACATTTTTCACCAATACAGTAAAAATGAGTTTTTCGGCAAAAATTCAACGTACGATCCACGCCCCCGTATCAAAAGTATGGGCGGCGCTTACCCAACCCGAACTGGTCAAACAATATTTCTGGGGCACCAGGCTCGTCACCAGCTGGCAACCCGGCACACCCATCGCCTTCGAAGGCGAGTGGGAAGGCAAACCCTACCGCGACAAAGGCGCCGTGCTGGTTTTCGAACCTGAAAAAATGCTGCGGTACGATTACTACAGCTCCTGGTCCGACCTGGAAGACCGCCCGGAAAACTACCAGGTCATCACTTACCGGGTGAAGCCGAAGGGCAACGGTACTGTGCTGACCGTCACCCAGCGCAATATCGACACGCTGGAGAAAAAGATCCACTCCGCGCAAAACTGGGCGGCCTTGCTGATGGCATTGAAGCGCCTGACGGAAAATCCCTGAACGCAGGCGAATAATAGTGGAATAAGGCCATCTGTCAGATCGTTCGGCAATTTGAAGACGACTTTACCTTACCTTTAATGCAGGTTAGGTAAACAATCCAACAAATAACACATGAAATCAGCTTGCCTTTTTGTGCTTTGTTTTCTGACATTGTCTGATGCTTCCTTTTCCCAGCGAACCTTTACCGTCATCTCCAACAACGGCCTCAAACTCCGCGAAAAGCCCGACCGGAACGGCCGGGTGCTCGCCGTGGCGCCTTTCGGGGCAAAAGTGACGGTTTTGACGAACGAAAAAGGCAATTATGGCAAGGTGGAATACGACCCGCCCGCCCGCCGCGACACGATCGGGCTACTTTTCCCTACCCGTTATAACAGCCGGCAGGCCGGGCATGCCGGCTATTGGTGGAAAGTGCGCTATAGTGGCAAGTCGGGGTATATGTTCAGCGGCTTTCTGGCCGATTCCGCCATGCTGCGCAACAGCAGCCAAAAAGAACTCAACAACCAATTCCGGCTCCGTACCACCGAAGGGAATGCGGGGGCGACCAACAACCCCGAGTTCGACCCCGGCTGGCATTGGTACGGGTTGTTCCAGCAACCCGACAGCCAGTTCGCCGTGAAAAAAGTGAACCCGCGCTACGCCATGGAAGACTTTACCGGGGCGGACGGTACGTATAATTTCTATTCCAGAGCGATCGTCATTCAGACGGACCCGCCTGAAAGCCCGATTTATATCATCGGAACCCGCAACGCCTGGAAGGAACGGACCGGGATCGACGGATTTTACCAGTTGAATGATCCGCGGGTCCAATTCCTTCCGAACAGCGACGAGTTCGACCCCGGTTTTATGAAAAAACACGGGATCGAAGTGGTCCGGGAAAAAATACGGGTGGAAGGCCGGTGGCCGATAGAGCGCTGGGAATGGTATATCCTCGGCGAAGGCGGCCGCCGCCAACGGGCAGCGCCGCTGAAAGTGTATGATGATTATGAAGCACCGCTCTCCTATTTAGTCTGGGCCGGCGACCTGGACGGCGATGGCAAAACCGATTATATTTTTTCGGCAATGGGTGAAATGGGATATGACGTGTTGTACCTGAGCACGCAGTGGGGGGAAGGAGCAGTAGCCAAACCTGCCGCGGTACTGTGGACGTGGTACACGTGTTAGTCATTTACAAATGCACCAAACGCGTGGAATACGCCACCGGTTTGATCGCTTCCTTTGCCTGGGCTTTTCCGGGCAGAAACTGCCAGGGCGTCACCTGTTTCGTCCAGTCAAATTCATTTTTTTCGAGGTAGCGCCGGCGGTATTCCACGGGTGTGCAGGAGCGGTATTTTTTAAAAAGGCGGTTGAAATTGGCCAGGTTGTTAAAGCCTGATTTGAAGCTGATCTGGTTGACCGTTTCATCGGTATGCAGGAGCAATTTGCAGGCATGGCCGATGCGGACGTCGATGAGAAACTGCGTAAAGCTCCGGAACGCGCATTTCTGGAAAAAATGGCTGAACGCCGAATCGCTCATATTGACCTGGGCTGCCACGTCGCCGATCTTCAGTTCGGAATCGGTAAAGTGTTTCAGGATATAGCCGTATGCCAGTTGGATGCGGTTGTTGTCGGAGCGGGGGGCCTGGGGTGAGAATCCTTCGCTGGCGAGGAAGGTTTGTTCGGACGACTGCGACAGCAGATCGAGCAGCTGCAGGAATTCGATGATGTTGCCGAAGCCCCGGTCTTCGGTCAGGTTGAGCATGATGTTCATGGCCGCCTCGAACGTTTTTCCGTGAAAGCGGATGCCCCGGCTGGAGTCGCCCAGGAGTTTGCGGATTTTGAGAAAACGTTCTTTTTGAAACATGGGACCGCTGAACAGGTCCATCGCAAACTGGATCGTAACCACCCGGTAGGGCTGGCCGCTTTGCTGCAGCTCGTCGTCGCCATCCCATTTGTGGTACAGGTACGGCCCGAGCAGCACCAGGTCGTAGTCGGAGTACCGTTCGGTGGAATCGCCCACGATACGGGTGCCCGACATGCCTGCCACGAGGTTGATTTCGAATTCGGGGTGGTTGTGAATGGGGTAGTCGAAGCCGTTGCAAACGGAGTCGATCACGACGAAAACATCGGGCGCTTTAAGGGGGGTGATCTCGCGGTAGATGTTCATTTTCCGAATATCGTTTTATAAACTCTTATTTCGACCAATTTTTGTTAAAATAATTTCGCGGTGCGAAGTAAAAACATTTAATCGCAGGATGCTTCAAAAAAGTACCATCTTTTTGCGTCATTGTATCAGAATAGCAATGGTATCTTTTTGAAATTTGCCAAACTGAAACTCAAACTGGTTGGTTATGCGTTCTTTTTTTACCAGAAAAAACAGTGCTGGTTTTCCCTTCGCATCTCCCGTTTCCGGCAGGGGGGCTGTTTCTTTTTTTCGGCCATACATACTGGCGGGGGTTGTTTTCTGCTGGGTGCAGCATGCTGTGGCCCAAACATTTCCCGTATCCGGAACGGTGGTTTCGGCGGAGGACAACCTGCCGCTGATCGGGGTGAGCGTACAGGAAAAAGGCGCCGGCAGGGGGGCGATGACCGACGCTGCCGGTAGTTTTCGCCTGGAGGTCGCCTCGCCCGATGCCGTGTTGCTGTTCCGGTATATCGGCTACGACGACGCGGAAGTCCCGGTACAGGGCCGCAGCACCCTCTCGGTGCTGCTCAGCGCCAAAAGCAATGTGTTGCAGGATGTGGTGGTGACCGGCTACAAAAAGGAAATCCGCAGCGATATTTCCTCCGCTATTGCCTCTGTGAAAGCAAAGGATATTGAAAAACTCGTCGTCGTGGGCATCGATCAGGCTTTGCAGGGACAGGCGCCAGGCGTCATGGTAACACAGGTGACCGGGGCGCCGGGCGACGACATCGCCGTGCGCATCCGTGGAGCAGGCACCCTGGGCAACAACAACCCGCTGTACATCATCGACGGGGTACCGACCACCGGCAATATCAACATGTTTTCACCGGGCGATATCGAGTCCATCGAAGTGCTGAAAGACGGCGCCGCGGCGGCAATCTATGGCGCGCGGGCAGCCAACGGCGTGGTGCTCATCACCACCAAACGCGGCAAATCGGGCAAACCTGCCTTCTCCTTTGAAGCCTACGGCGGCGTACAGCAACCCGTCAACCTGCCCGAACTGCTCAACGCCCGGGAATACCTGAGCCTCCGCAACGAGGCCATCACCAACGCCAACGCCCTCCGCAACCCGGCCAATCAGTTGCCCACCTACGATCCTGCCATACTCGATACCCTGCCCGATAACGACTGGCTCGACCGGATGTTCGACCCGGCGGCCATACAGCATTACAGCCTGTCGGCCAATGGCGGCGGCGAGTACGGCAATTTTTACCTTTCGGGCGAATACCACACGCAGGACGGTATTTTTATCGGCCAGGCTTTTGATAAATACCAGGTACGCTTCAACGGCGAACTCGGCAACAAGCGGTTCAAAGTCGGCAACAACCTCTCTTTTTCCCATACCGACCGCAAGGTGATCAACGGCTCGGGCGACGGCTACGGCCCTGGCAACGAACTGAGCGGCATCCGCTATGCCCTGATCGCGGCGCCGGTGTTTCCCGAAAAATATGCCGACGGCAGCTACGTCAATGTTTCTGCCGAACTCGGAGATCCCACGCTCTTTGGCGACGGCAACGCCAACCCCGTCGTATTTGTCGAAAACACCGACTGGACGATCAAACGTTACCGCGTGTTTGGAAACGTTTTTGCCGAACTCTCGCTCTTCGAGGGCCTGAAACTGCGCAGTACGCTGGGCGGCGACTTCCAGTTCGAGCGCGAAAAACTGTTCAAAAAGCGCCTTTCCCCGGCCATTTACGACCCTACTTCGCTCAACGAAGGCCGCGTGTTCAACCAAACGCTGATCTGGAACAACACGGCCGATTTTCAGCGCAACTTCGGCCAGCACCGCGTATCGGCCCTGCTCGGCATGGAGGCCATTCAAAACCATACCGACTATCTCGGCGCCTCGGCGAGTAATTTCCGCCGCACCGACCCGCTGTTCCGTTATATCGCGGGCAGTATTCCGGAGGAACTGGAAGACGTGGGCGCCTCTGGCATCGCTACCGAGTGGGCGCTGCTGTCTTATTTCGCCCAGGCCGGTTATTCTTTTGGTAGGCGCTACGTGCTGAGCGCAGCCCTGCGTCGCGACGGCTCCTCGCGCTTCGGACCCAACAACCGCTGGGGCGTTTTCCCCTCGGTGTCGGCTGCCTGGAACGTGTCGAACGAGTCCTTTTTTGAAAACGTGCGTTTCATCTCCAGCCTGAAACTGCGCGGCAGCTGGGGCCAGCTCGGCAACCAGGAGATCGGGATCTACCCGTACAGCTCGCTGGTCAGCACGGGCGACCGCGTGTACGTATTTGGCGACAAGATCGTGACCGGCGCCACCATCCTGGAAACCGGCAATGCCAATATCCGTTGGGAAACGAGTACCCAAACCAACGCCGGGCTCGATGTAAGTTTCTGGGAAGACCGCCTGTCGGTCACCGCCGACTGGTTCCGCAAACGCACCGATGATATCCTGGTGCGCGTGCCCGTGCCGCAGGCCGGCGGCGCCCAGCGGCCGCCTTTCGTCAACGCCGCTTCCGTGGAAAACAAAGGCCTGGAACTGGGGCTGATCTACAAAAACCGCGTCGGGAAATTCAATTACAACATCGGAGCCAATATCTCCACCATTCGCAATAAAGTGCTGTCTATCGCCGACAGCGAACCCATCCTCGGCGGCTTTGGCCTGTCCGACGGCCCGCTCACCAAAACGGAGCCCGGCCATCCGATCGGCTCCTTT
>JAKLJF010000004.1:0-8979 GCA_023151335.1 Thermoanaerobaculia bacterium
CAGCTGGGGCTATAATAACTCCACGAGGAGGGGAGATAATCGCGGGCCAGGGTGGTGGCGATGATGACGAAACGTTCGAACCACATCCCGATATTCACCACGATCGAGAGGAAAAAGGTCCACCAGATACTGCGGCGGATCTTTCTGGACCAGAATAACTGCGGACTGACCACGTTGCAGAACATCATGCCGAAGTAGGACCACCAGTAAATACCGAATACGCGGTTGTAAAAGGCGAACTGTTCGTAAATGTACCCGGAGTACCAGGCGATGAACAATTCGGTCAGGTATGCCACGCCGACAATCGTACCCGTAAGCACGATTACCTTATTCATGGAATCGATATGATTTATGGTGATGTATTCCTCCAGTTTCAATACCTTCCGGGTAAGTACCATCAGGGTTTGCACCATGGCAAAACCGGAGAAAATAGCGCCCGCAACGAAGTAGGGCGGGAAAATGGTGGTATGCCAGCCGGGAATAACGGAAGTGGCGAAGTCGAAGGACACGATCGTGTGCACCGAAAGTACCAGCGGGGTGGAAATACCGGCCAATACCAGCGACAAAGCTTCGTGGCGTTGCCAGTGTTTGGCGCTGCCCGTCCAGCCGAAAGAGAATATTTCATACATCTTGCGGCGGAAGCCCGCGGCGCGGTCGCGGACGGTGGCCAGGTCAGGTACCAGACCCGTGTACCAGAACAGGAGCGACACCGAGAAGTAGGTCGAGATGGCGAACACGTCCCACAGCAAGGGGGAGTTAAAGTTCGGCCACAGCGGTCCGCGGGTGTTCGGGAAGGGGAAGATGAAAAAGCCGAGCCAGAGACGTCCCATGTGGATCAGGGGGAACTGGCCCGCGCAAATCACGGCGAAGATCGTCATGGCTTCTGCCGCGCGGTTCACACCAGTACGCCAGCGTTGGCGGAACAACAACAAAATGGCCGAAATCAGCGTACCGGCGTGACCGATACCGATCCACCAAACGAAGTTGGTGATATCCCAACCCCAGTTGATGGTCCGGTTCAGGTTCCAGGAACCGATACCTTTCCATATCGTCCAGCAGACTGCAAAAACATAGAGGCCGAGAAAAGCCGCCGCCACCGTAAAAGCAAGAATCCACTCCCGGGAAGGCGCTTTTTCGGTAGGAACACTCAAATCCTCCGTGATGTTATGGTAGGATTTGTTTCCTTCAATGAGTATGTGCCGTACAGGCGCTACAGGTTGAGACATATTTTAAGAAAGTGCTTCGTTTGCGTTGCGGATTTTGGCGGAATAGTGTACTCCTGGGCGGGTATTGACTTCTTCCAGTACTTTATAGGCCAGAACTTCTGTCGCTTTGCGGGCTTTGTTCACCTCGCTGTCCGGGTTATTCAGGTTGCCGAATACGATGGCGCCGGTGGGGCATGCCGTTTGACAGGCAGTGCGGATATCATTGTCCAAAACGGCGCGGTTTTCGCGTTTCGCGGTCAGTTTGCCTTCCTGGATGCGTTGTACACAGAAGGAGCATTTTTCGATGACACCGCGGGTCCGCACTGTCACGTCCGGATTGAGCACCATCCGCACCAGGTTGTCGGCGTAGTAGGGTTTGTCTTCGCCTTCCACCCAGAATACGCGCTCCTCGTTGGAGGGCCATACATCGGCTGTCGTATAGTCGAGCCAGTTGAACCGGCGTACTTTATAGGGGCAGTTGTTGGCGCAGTAGCGGGTACCGATACAACGGTTGTAAGCCATCTGGTTGATACCCTCCATCGAGTGGTTGGTGGCATTCACCGGGCACACGTTTTCGCAGGGCGCGTTGTCGCAGTGCTGGCACATCATCGGTTGGTACACTACTTTCGGATTCTCAAAGTCGCCGTAGAAGTAGCGGTCTATACGCAACCAGGTCATTTCGTGGTGGCGGTTCACTTCTGCCTTACCCACAACCGGCACGTTATTTTCACTGACGCAGGCTACCTGGCAGGCGCCGCAACCGATGCAGGAGTTCAGGTCGATGTACATGCCCCATTTCAGGCCGGTCTCGTAGTAGTCCGTCCGGTCGGGATACAACGTTTGCTGGTTGAGATGTTCGGCTTCGTGGTGGAACTCGGCCATTTTCTCGGCCAGTTCCGGCAATTCATTCAGATTGGTCTGGAAAATAATGGAGCGGTCGGTCAACGAACCCTGGAATCCCTTCCAGCCGATGGACTTTTCGTCGGCGTTGATCATCTTTCCTTCTTCCTTGCCCATAGCCTGTACCCCCATCGTGTGGTGGTGCTGTACGCAGGCAAAATGTTTGTCCTCGCCAATTTTACCGGAAACCTTGGCATCGCCGGCGTAGTATTGGATCAGGCCGCCCTGAATGGGGAGCCAGGGATTGACGTTCTGTCCGAAACCGACCCCGCAGCCGCCGGATTCACGGCCACCGCCGAGGGCAATAGCGAGGGTACCGGGCGCCAGACCGTAGGTGCGTACCACGGTGCAGGTCAGTTTCCGGCCCTTTACCTCCACTTCCACGTTGTCGCCGTCATTCAGACCTTTCCAGCCGTTGATGTTGTTGACGCCGTCCCATTCCACCGGAATATTGAGATAGTTGCCCCACACGGTGCGGTTTACCGGATCGGGCATTTCCTGCAACCAGGGGTTGTGCGCATACTGGCCATTGCCGATGTTGACGGTTTCAAAGATGGCCAGTTCCAGTTCGGCAGACCCGGGTTGAGAAACGGAGCCGGAATTGAGCGAAATGCCGGCGTTGAAGCTGACCGTACGCGGAGTAGCGGGCGCCTCAAACACGCCGTCGTGCAGGCTCATATCCCAGAAAGCGGTCGGGGTAGCGTATTTGGACTGCCTGGCAAACATTTCGCTTGCCCAGGTCGATTTCAGGTATTGGTAGTACGGCTGAGGGTCCTGCCGGTTGAGATTCTGGCTGTTAGCCCATTCGAGCAGGGAATGTTCCGCCTGACGGGTATCAAAAAGCGGAGCGATAGTCGGTTGCTGGAGGCTGTAATAGCCGGTTTTCGGTTCGGCATCGCCCCAGGCTTCGAGCGGATGATGTGCCGGCGCAGCATGGCTGCACAGGGCGGTGGTTTCATCCATATTCGAAGAGAAGGAGATGCGGGTATTGACTTTGGCAAATGCCGATTTGAATTCTGCGGCGTTCGGCAGTTCGTAGGCCGGGTTGGCGCCCCAAACGATGGCCATGGCCACCTGCCCGGCGTTCATTTCACCGATAAGGCGGGCCATTTCCACTTCGTTGCCCTGGCGCAGGTTGTTGAGGACGCTGAAGTCCACCGTGGTATTGATATTGCCGAGCAGGTCGTTGATCTTATTGACGATCACCTGCTCCATAACGTTGTTGGAACCACTGACTACCAGAGATTTACCGCGGTGTTGCACCAGTTCGGCGGCAACTTTTTTCAGCGCGGTTTTGGCTTTGTCATTGAGTGCCGGGCCGCCGATGCCGCTGCCGCCGGTGAGCGCTGCCACCTCATTGTACAAAGCGCAAATTGCGGCGCCCTGTTCACTCGGTTTTACCAGTATCCGGTTGTCGGCGTTGGAACCGGTGAGCGACATGTGGCTTTCCACCTGGTAGTGCCGCGACATGGTAGCGCCGTCGAGCGACTTGATGCGGCGTTTGGCAGCGTAATCGCGGGCATATTCGATGGGGCTGATCCAGGTGCCGAGGAAATCGGCGCCAAAGGAAACGATTACGTCGGCTTCACCGAATTTATAATGAGGAACCCCGCGGACGCCAAAGCATTGCTCGTTGGCAGAGAGCAGTGCAGCACTCGACACGGGATCATAGGTCACTACTTTTACACGGTTCGGATAAGCGGCGGTGAATTCTGCCAGGGCTTTTTTGGCCGTCGGACTGATAATAGTATTAGTGATGAACCGCACATTACCGCCCAGTTGCAGCTGTCCTTTGATCTTGTTGTCCAGTTCGGTCCAGCTCAATTTTTTCACTTCGCCGTTTTCAACCGTGCCGGCATGCTGGATGCGGCGGATATCATACAGGCTGAGTACCATGGCCTGGGCGCGGGCGGACGTACCGCCGGAGGTGACACTGCTGAGCGTATTGCCTTCGACCTTGATGGGGCGGCCTTCGCGCGTTTTCACCAGGATGGAACAGTAGTCGCCGCCATTGACGAAAGAAGAAGCGAAGTAGTTGGCCACACCCGGTACGATTTCATCGGGTTTCGTGACGTAAGGAATCGCTCTTTTGACCGGAATTTCACAGGAGGCAGCCAGGGTGGCAGCGCCCAGGCCGAAGCCCATCAGTTTCAGGAAATCGCGACGGGAGGCCGACCATTTGCCGTCGGTTTCGGCAATGTTCTCCACAGAAAATTCATTTTCAGCCGATTGCAGGAAGGATGCTTCCCGGTTTAAATCTTCGGTGCTGACCCAAATACCGTTATTCATTGAGTGAATGAGTGATTGAGTGATTGGTGTCATTGAGCGATTGAGTGACTGAGTGATTGAGTGATTTAATCACTCAATCACTCAGTCACTCAATCGCTCAATATTTTAATAGTGGCATTTTTGGCATTCCAGGCCGCCGATGTCGGAAACGGTGACTTTTTCCCGGTCTCCGGATTTCAGTTCCTGGTGATATCTTTCGTATTGCTTGTAGTATTCATTGCCTTCAAACTTCACCTCCGTTTCGCGGTGGCAGTTGATACACCAACCCATACCAAGGGTGGAGTACTGATACACGACATCCATTTGTTCTACCGGGCCGTGGCATTTCTGGCAGGTTACCTGGCCCACGGAAACGTGTTGAGCGTGGTTGAAGTAGGCGTGGTCGGGCAGGTTATGAATGCGCACCCATTCGATCGGGCCCTGGATTTTGCCGTTGGAATCGTTTTTCAGGGCTTTGACGATACCTTCCCATTGGGTTTCCACCACGGTGCGGCCGGCGTCGTTCATGGCTGTAAGGCTGTTGGCGGCCATGTATTCCTGTCCGATCCACTTTTTATAAAGGTCTTCGATCTGTTTGTCGCTCCAGTTTTCGTAGTCGGGAATGTAGGTGTTCTGGATCGGGTCGAAGCCGATGGAAGCGAATATTTTAGTGATCTCCGCCGTACCGGATTGAGTGCCTTTTTTCACAGCGGAGTGGCAGTTCATACAAGTATTGGCTGCCGGAATAACGGACTGTTTGGAGCGGCGGGCGCCGTCGTGGCAGTACTGGCAGTCGATCTTGTTGACGCCGGAGTGTATTTTATGACTGAAAGCAACGGGCTGGTCGGGTTGGTAATTTTGCTGGCGCTGCATGCGGGTAGCATTGTCCACGGTTTTGTACCCGAAAATCAGCGTGAGGGCGAACACCAGGAAGGCCACCGCGCCTTTCGTGGTGAGGGTTTGAACCAGCGTTCTGCTCACCGGCGCCTGACCGGCTTGCACGCGGGCGATATTGCCGAGGTTATCGACGATGCGCATCAGGGCGAAAGCCAGCAGGGCCAGGATAAGGGCCAGGCCGCCGAACAGCCACATATTACCGGAATCCTTTTTTTGATCGCCGGGAGTTTCAGGCCCCTTTGCCGTATCCGGCTTTTTGGTATACACGTCGTTGATGTACAACAGGATGCTTTCGATTTGCTCGTCGGTCAGGCCCGTGAAATTGTTCATCAGTACCGGCTTCCACTGATTCCACAGTTCCGTGGCACGCGGATGCCCCGCCTGGACAAGGGCCTGAGAGTTGCGTATCCAGCTATAGAGGTCTTCCCGCGGATATGCCTTCCAGCGCTCTTCGGTACCGCCGAGGGCGGGGCCGGTGAGTTTGTCCTTCATATTTTTGTTATGACAGGCGGCGCAGTTGGCGGTGAAAAGTTCTTTGCCGGCTTCGATGGTGGGGGCCGCTTGAGCGGCAAAGGAGGCGAGCAAAACAAGTGAAAAAACCCAGCAGATGCGTTTCAGCAGCATATTGAAGTGCTTATTAATGGCAAACAGTCGAGTAAAAAAGTCAGTTGATCCGTTAATCATTGTCATTAGGGGAAATAACCGGGGTCATTGATTTTCCGACGCAAAAATACCAACGGTCTGATTTTCACCAAACGAAGTGTTAAATCTCAGCGTTATTTAGATGCGATCTAAATTCATTATTGTGCGAGGCGACGTTAACAAACCGTTAAATCAAGGCGGGGCAAAGGTAGAGAAGGAAAGCGCGTTTGCAAGCGTCTGTGAAAATTTTCCCGGAATTTTATCCGGAGGGCGAAACCGGCGTTATCCCGGGCCCGGGCTGATTGCCGTCCAGCCCCCGTCCACCACGAGGGTCTGGCAGTTAAAATGGAGCGATTCGGGCGACAGTAAATATAACGCGGCCCGGTCGATATCCGCCGGCTGCGCGGGACGGCCCACCGGCATGAGGCGCGACCATATAGCCTCATAATCAGGCATTTCCTGCAAGGTTCGTTCCGCCAGGGTTGCGCCGGGCGCAAGGGGCATTCACAGTGGTTTGGTGTTCCGGCAGTTCGGCCTGAATCATTTTAGTTGTTGTACCAGTTGCTGAGCCTCCTCATAGTGGTCGTCGCCCGGTTGCAAGGCCAGTAGCGCGTTTCTGCAGACATCCGGCTTATTTTCCAGCAAATAACTCAAGGCCGAATACCATACCGCGTCGGCCCGTAAAGCAGAACGACCGCGGACAATCGGCTCCAGCACGCCGCGCGCTTCGACGGGACGATCCAGTTCCAGCAGGCATATACCTTTATACAATGCAGCGGTCAGATTGTCGGGCTGAACGGTCAACAGGCGATCCAGTGCAGACAGGCTCTCGGCAAACCGGCCGGCTTTAAACGCGTTTTCAGCTGCTGCAGCTGCCTCCTCTGCATCGCCCCGTTCGGTGAAGTTGGGCGGCGCATAGTGGGCATACTGCCGGTACAGAGAGGGTTCGGGCCTGGAAACAAACCACACCGCAACGCCCAGCAACATAACAGCCGCGGCCGCGAGCATCCAACGGCGCCAGTTGACCTGGGCTTTCATCACGGGGGGCGCCTGTTCTTCGGCAGGCTCATCGAAAAAAGCGGCGCCGATGGCTTCCAGGTTTTCGCGCAACGCCTTGCGAGCCGTTTCCCGGCGGGGCCAGTCGCTCATGTCCCTTCGCAATTCAAATTCTGCTGCGAAAGCCGGGTCGCTTTCCACCCGGTCGAGCACGGCCTGCCGTTCTTCTTCCTTCAGCAGGTCGTTGAAAAAATCATCGAGCAATTGAATATCTTTCTCTTCCATGATTTGTTCCGGTTTTTCATTGTTCCAAATACACCGCCCGCCAGCGCTGTACGCAGGCGTTTTTACGCCGGTACAGGGTGTCGACGCTGTTCAGTTCGAGTTGCACGGCAGCCTCTGCCGGCTTGACGCCGTTGGACAACAGGGTCAGCAGGCGTTGGCACAGCTCGCTTATCGCTGCAAAGGCCTTTCCCAGCCGCTCCTGCCGGGCCTGTTCGGCCAGGGCCTCTTCTGCGACAGACAAGGCATCCCCGGCAAACGATTCAGCGTTATATCGCGTGTCGTTTTCTTTTCTTACCTCCGATTCGCGGTTTTTTAAACGCAGGCGGTCGATCCATTTCCGGGAATACAGTACGTGCAGGATAGCGCCCATCGGGCAGGTAAGGACGAATGCGGGATCAAGCGCCTTTTCATACAGCGCCATGACGGCTTCCTGGAACACATCCCGGGCATCGGCGGCGGTACCGTTATTTTGTACCACCCAGCGCAGGGCCTGGGCGGAGTAGCGATGGTATATCTCCTGAATGCCCCGGGAGTCATTGTTGCGCAAGGCTTCGATGTATTGGTGGTCGGCGTGCATTTTTGATATTCGGTGTATGCGTCGCAACAAATGTCACGTTATGAAAGCAGGTAAACAAAGAAACATTCCGTTTTTACCTGGCTAAGATTATTTTCCTGGATTTGGGAGAAGTGCCTACATTTGACTTTGCCAAATAATTTTGGCATTAAGCAAACAAGTTCAAAAAATCTAAAACCAAATCAACATGGGATTCTTCTCTCGTCTCAGCAACGGCTGGGAGCTGGCCAAAATCAGTCTCCACACCATCAATCAAAACCGCGCGCTCCTGCTGTTCCCTGTTTTTTCGTCGGTCTCCCTCATCCTGGTGCTGGCCACCTTTTTCGGCGGCGGCTTTTTTCTTTTCGGCGATCAGATCGACCGGCTGATGGACGACGAACAAAGCGGCAACATCCTTGGTATTGCCGTGATCTTTATTTACTACCTCATCAACTTTTTCATTATCGTATTTTTCAACTCCGCGCTGATCTACTGCGCGGTGAAGATCCTGAACGGTGAAGAAACCAGCCTGCAGGAAGGTTTCGATTTCGCTTTTTCGCGCATTGGTAAAATCTTCGGCTGGTCGGTGCTGTCGGCAACGGTGGGTACTTTGTTGCAATTGCTGCAAAACATGGGTAAAGTAGGAGAAATCGTCGCCGGCCTGATCGGGTTGGCCTGGTCGGTCATGACCTTTTTCGTGGTGCCGGTACTGATTTACGAGGACAAGGGCGTGTTCGAATCGGTAAAAGAATCGGGCCGTCTGATGAAACAAAAATGGGGCGAATCGCTGGCGGCGAATGCGAGTTTCGGTATTTTTCACCTGCTCGGCATCATTGTGGCGGTAGTGCTTGGCATACTCCTGATGAAAGTCAGCGTTATTTTGGCGATTACTATTGCTGTCGGTATCATATTACTGGTCAGCACAGTAATGTCGGCGGCGCGCACGGTGTTTGTCGCCGCGGTTTACAACCATGTTAGCGGCCGGCCCACGGGCGAGTTCGATGGCCGGACGCTGGACAGCGCGTTTATTCAGAAGTAATTTACAAAATTTCCGAACTCCCGAAGGTAAGGTTTTTCCAGGGACGCCGATGTAAGGACAAAACAGCCCAAAACCGGGCTGTCACACACCGGAACATCGTTTCACAAAAATCCTTACCGAGATGAGAAATTTTCGTACGCAACTGACCCAAACCCCTAAAGCCTTTTTTCTTTCTCTTTTGATGACAGGCGCAC
>JAKLJF010000004.1:8989-9267 GCA_023151335.1 Thermoanaerobaculia bacterium
AGTATCGCTGCGCAAACCTTCCAAACGGCGATCGGTTACGGGTTGCCCGCGGATGAGCGCTCACCCGGCGGGCTTATTGCCTACTCGGGCGATTACCTGGTTTTGGGGAGCAATTTTAATCACCCCGCCGGCTTTTTCAACGCCGCCGGCGACATGCAACTGATCCGGCTCGATGCGTTGGGCAATGTGATCCAGCCGGCAAAAATGCTCGGGCAGGATGTGGGCGAATCCGCCGTATGGTTTGAAAAAGCGACCGATTGCAACGGGGCTGGCGGCTA
>JAKLJF010000004.1:9285-14698 GCA_023151335.1 Thermoanaerobaculia bacterium
CACGGGCAACGATATGCTGCTTATCCACACTGCCGCGAACGGCAACCCGCAATGGACCAGGCGCTTCGGCACGCCGGCCGACGACGAAACCAGTGCCTGCGTCAAACAGGACGGCGCCCGGAATTTTATCCTGGTGGGCACCAAAACAGACGCCAATACCGGTATTTCCAGCGTGTATGCCGTTAAAACCGATTGCTCGGGTCAATTCCTGTGGAGCAACACTTATACGGTAAACGGCAACCTGAAAACCGCTTCCGTTACGGCGTTTGCCGCCGTGCAAACACCCTGCCCCACCCTGCCTAACGTGTATTACATAACTGGCACCCTTTCCACGGCCGCCGGCACTGATGAGGTATTTATCCTGAGCATAAACACCTCGAACGGCAGCGCCGTCTGGATGAAAACCTACGATGTGGCGCCCGGCGCAAACGACATTGCCACTTGTATCCAGGGCAGTTGCACACTCGACCCGCAAGGCAACGGCGACCTGTGGGTGTCGGGGTATTCCATTGATCCCAACACCGGCGATAAACAGGTGCTGATGATGCGGACCGACTACGATGGCGCCTTGCTCTGGGCCAACAACTACGACATCCAGAACAGCAAACAGGAATTCGCCACGCATTTCCAGTTCAACGCCAAAGGCGATCTGGTACTTACCGGAAAAGCCGAGGAGTATCCCGTGTCCGACCCGCCGGAAACCGGCCAGTGCCTGCTGATGAAAATGGACAACAACGGCAGCCCGGTACACTGGACGCGGGTGTTCAACATGGGATACGCTTCCCAGGGCAATCGCGTCGAACCCACTGCAAACGACGAATTTTTTGTGACCGGCCACACCTACGAACTCGTTCAGCCGCACGCCCTGGATTATAATATTCTGGCTATCAAAACCAACCAGCAGGGTGAAATAAAGGGGGAATGTTTCCACAGCCCGGAAACCCTGATCCTCAAGCGGGATCCGGTGGTGGTCAAACTGACGCCGGCCGTAAAATCCTGGCAGGATTTTTTTGCCCACAACCTGCTCGCCAAATTGTACGACGAAAAACAACGGTTTTGCCCAGCGGCTAATAACCCCTGTGAAAATATCGCTGTGAACGCCAATTTCAATGCTTCGCCAAACGGTCTGATCTGCACGTTTACCGATTTGTCCACCGTGGGCAGCGGCACGATATTTTCCTGGGACTGGGATTTCGGCGACGGCAACACCGCCAGCTTTGGCAGTGCCACCAATCCGGTGCATACTTATGCCAATCCGGGCGCCTACCTCGTATGCCTTGTGGTGACCGCCGGCACAGCCGGCATGATCTGCCGGGATACGTTCTGCCTGGATGTGGTAGTGGAGCAAACGCAGGATTGCCCCGACAACCTGGTACTGAACGGCACATTCACCGCCGGACTTACGCCGGGCAACCTCGGCAGCGGCGGCAATGTGAACAACTGGACAACGATTTTCAACACCCCGCAGGTAATCACGCACGACAGCTGCGCAGAGGCAGGCGCCATTCAAATGTGGGGCAACCAGGTGGTGGGCGAAGGTATCGGCCAGCCCGTTACTTTTCAGGCAGGTGTAACGTACCAACTTACCTTCTGCGGCCTGGGCGTATTTACAGTACAGGATTCCATGCGTGTCCGGTTCCGGGCCTCCGTAAATCCATTGACCAACTACTTCAACTGTACCAGCGGCGTATGCGACGAGATCTTCCTGTCGCCATTACTCACTACTACCTGGACCACCTACACCTCGGCTTTCTGGACGCCCACCCAGAATTACAACTACCTGAACGTCACGATCTGGAACAACTTTGCCGTCAACGATGGGGCATTTGTTTCCTGGGCGCGCGCCGACGATATTTGCATCCGGCGGGTAGGCGTTGTCTCTGCGACGGAGGAAACGGCTTCCGCGCCTGCCGCAAAGATTTTCCCCAATCCGACAACGGGCGACCTGACGGTTGAATTTGAGCAAGAACCGGCTTCGGATGCCCTGCTCCTGGTGAGCGACATGACCGGTCGCCGGTTGCAGCAAATTTCACTGCAATCCGGCCTGGTGCGGCAGCCGGTTTCACTGAACGAGTATCCGGCCGGTATGTATATGGTACAGTTATTGGGCGATAACTCGGTATTGTGGACGCGGAAAGTGGTTAAGTCACAGGGGTTTTGAGTGAAACTCGGTATGAAATTTTTTCAGGCCACCCGCTATCTTTGTTTGCCCGTCTTTCAAATCTGAAACATTGTATGAGAACGCTTTTATTTTTCAGTGCCCTGTTTTTGACCGGAATACTCCGGGCGCAATCGCCACCTGCACCGCCGAGAGAAGCCGATTTCAACACCACGACAGCGGGGCAGGCCATCCGTTTCAGCCCTCAGTTTCCGCCGCTGCAACAAATCGCCGGGGCGCCCGCTGCTTTTTACAGCTGCTTTTGGGAATTCGGCGACGGGCATTTCAGCTTTGAGGAAAACCCCGTGCACGTTTATGAAAAACCGGGCGACTACGCGGCATTGCTGGAGCTGACCAACAACTACGACGACGGAAAAAAACCGAAAAAGAAGAAAAAATCGGTGCTCACCGGCGGGGGTACGGGCACGGCTATGGCCGATGTGTTCTCCAAAAGCGACCAGATGATCGCCTTGAAAACCAACAGTCAGCCCAAAGCTGGAGAAGGGCTGACCTGTATCATCAGTTACCGGAACAACAGTAAATTCACTACAGACGGCCGTTTGCACCTGTTTTTTAATGAAAAAAAATTCCCGGCCTCGCATTTCCGCTTTGACACCGCCCGGACTTATTTTGGAGAAATGCCCGACAACGCCTGGACTTTTGCAGAACCGGTTGACTCGAAAGCGGATTTTGATTGGGTATGGCTGCCTGAACTGCACCCTGGCGGCGGCGTCAGTACAGCAGCCCCGGCCGATGTACCCTTTAGCGCCGATGCACAGGAAATGCTTGCCAAAGCCAGGAAAACGTATCGGGGCGAACAGGTATGGCGCTTTACGCAACTCCGACCCGGCGAAAAACGCAATTTGTTCGTCGACCTGTCCGGCACAGCCAAAATGCTCAAAGACACCACGGCTTTTATTCACCTGGAAGGCGTGATCACGCCCTTCGACCCGGCCGTACCGCCGGAACGGTTTGAACTGGAGATCGAGATCGTCAGTTCGCACGATCCCAACGCCATAGCGGTGTCGGACAACCGCGTGAATTACCGTTTTTTGAAAAGGCAAAAACTCGACTACAAGGTGCGCTTCCAGAACAATGGCGAAGGCCCGGCTTCTACCGTTCAGTTGGACATCGAAGTACCCGACGGACTTAACCTCGGCAGAATGAAGCCGGTAGAGTGGTATCCGGCCTGCCCGATCTGCCCCAAAACGCCGGGCACGGGCAGTTGCCTCGATACCAGTACCACGAAGGAAGGCCTGGTGTTCACCTTCAGAAATATTTACCTGCCCGGCAGCCGGCAAAAAGGCGTATCGGACAAGGATTCAACCCAGGGATTTGTAAAATACCGCATCGAACCGGAGCGCGATATGCCCAAGCGGGCGTTTCGCAGCCGGGCTAAGATAGTGTTCGACAAAAACCCGCCGATCTATACCAATTTTTCAAAAACCCGCTTTAAACCCGGTTTGTCGCCCGGCCTGAAGGCAGGCTACGCCTTTGATCCCGCCGACAGCGGCAACGGTTACTTTTTTGCCGGCGCCAGTATTTCGCCGTATAAATCCTGGAAGGTTTTTCCGCAGGTGGAATTGCTGACCGGTTTTAAAGGAAATACAGCCTTGCCGGGGCAAGTTTACCGCGATTCCGTGGTGCTTGCCGACGTCGATTTTAAACGGGTAACATACCGCGACAGCACCCTGGGCGGCGAACGGAAATTTGTATCGTTTGAAATGCCGGTATTGCTTCGGAAAAATTTTTCCCGCTTTTTTGGCGCGGGCGCCGGCGCATCCGTCCGGGTTTTGCTGGAAGACGGTGAAGACCGGACACAGGTTAAAGTAACCCGGGTTTTCTTTACGCCGCCCGGGGTGCCGCCTCAGCCGCCGCAAATCTTGCGCGATGAAAGTTCGGTACATCCCTACTCTGCCACCACTACGCGGTTCAGCGTATTTGGCGAACTGAATTTCGGGTCAGTGCGGGCCGGGCCGGCGCTGGGTGTGCGGGCCGGGGTTGTTTTAGGAAAGGAGGAAACGGAGCCCTTTATGCAGGCGAGTGTGGAGTGGAAGTTTTAGGATTGTTGTGTACTACGTAAAAGAGGCCTGCTGCAAAAGTAATTGAACATTGAAAATTAGTCATTGAACATTGGTCATTCACAAATTAAAATTAGAAATTTTTAAATTTTAAACTGGAAATGTTCAATGTTCAATGACTAATTTTCAATGTTCAATTACTGATGAGACAGTCTCTTTGACTAATTTACTTCTGCACCACAAACTTCCGGGTCAGCGTGCCTTCGGCGGTGGCGATACGGGCCAGGTAAGTGCCGGCAGCCAGCTGCGGGAGTTGATACGTGAGCACCTCATTCGTCAGGCCCGGGCGGTCTTCGAATTGAATCACGCGACCGTCGATGCCGGCGATCGTGATCGTAGCATCGGTGGGTTTGTCAAAATTGACGCCGAGGTTCAGCGTGCTTTGAACCGGGTTGGGGAAAACGATCATGCTCGATTCCGGGAGCGGTTTGTTGTCCGTTGTGGTCACGAGGCTGATACGCATACGCGCCACGGCATTGTATTCGACCCCGAAACCAAAGGAGTACCACCGGTCGACGACAACGAATGTGGAGGGGAAAAACATCTCAACATCCAGGTTGAAGACGTGATAGGTAGTATTGCTGGCGCCGGTGTAGCTGACCATCAGCAGATAACGCGCGCCCTTGTCGAGTTTCACGCCAGGCGTTTGTTTGGTGAAATCGAGCAGTTCCACCGTCTGTAATTCATAGTTTTCGACGGTGTCCGGCGCCTCGTAAGCGTTAAAACCGACCAGATCGACGCTCGACATGATCAGCTCTGTCGTTTCAAATTCGAAGTTACTCAAATTGGGCAGGATATCGTCTTTTATGCGCAGCAGGTAAATGGTGGCATCCACGGCGGTTGGATCATCCGGGGAAAAAAAGGCGAAGTCCATGGATGTAGCCTGATACTGTTCCAGCGACGCGGCGCTGGTGGTATAAAGGGCGCCGACTGCCCAGTCCGTAGCATCACCGCCGGGGCGGGTGGCGATAAGACTGCCGCCGGTCTCTTTCGAATAAAGGCTGTTGGACACAAAGAAAGGATCGCCCACCACATTGTCCTGAGGACGGTTGTCAGCGGAATCGGCTCTTACGGAATATTCAATTCTGTAAGCACCCACCGGGAGTTCGGGTGCGAACCTGCTGGTTGGGGGGAATTCCACCAGACTGTCGGCCACACCCGGATCGAGGGAGGC
>JAKLJF010000004.1:14708-20656 GCA_023151335.1 Thermoanaerobaculia bacterium
GCCAGCGCAACGCTGTCGGCAAAAATTTCTTCTCCCGTATCGGTTTTTATGGCCACCCGGACGACCACATTATTTTGCGGCTTAATTCCGGGGTTCGACACTTCCACAAAAAAAGAACCGAAAGTGTCGGTTGCAATTTGGGAAACCGGTTGCACCATGCTGGAAGAGGGGTAAAAGAAATCGCCGAGCACAAGGTTGAAAACAGGCGTGGGATCGTAGTCGTACAATTCGATGTCATCCAGGTTCCACATGTACTCATAGTTTCCTGTCCATTGCCATTGCAGGTAAACCGTGGCCTGATTGGCCGCTTTATCACTGATGTTGATCGCCGGCGTTAACGGGTTTTTGGAAAAGCCTTGAGAGCTAGACAAGTCCGGGAAAAAATCATAATCTTTCCAGGTGGCATTATCGGTGCTCACACGTAGTATGGCGCCGGTAGCACCGCTTGGCGGGAAAATGCCGATCTGAGTAGCGAAAGTGATAAACACTTCGGATTTACCCGAACAATTGATCGCGGTAGAGGTAAGCCTGGAAATGTGGTTGCCCGGCAGTTGGCCACCTTCGTCGGAATCCACCGTCACAAAACCATTGGTGGGGGTAAAAGATGCGAAGGGGTCCTGGCCGCCAAACACGCCCGGGCAGCCGGCCACGCTGTTGCCGGCATCGGGTTGATTGCACCAGGTCCAAAGTATTTTTTTTGCATTCGTGCTGGCGTCGACGTTTGTCCAACCGGCCGGGATGCCGCCGTCGAAATCTTCGGACCAAAAGGCCTGGGCTTGTACATTTACCAGACCGCCGGTCAGCAAGGCGAATACCGGTAGCATTCTGGTTAAAAATCGCTTCATGTGTTGTTTTAGTTAGTTGATGAAACAGATAAAAGATAGTGTGGCAAAGATACTTTCACGCAGAACAGAGCTGCGCAGAATTGCTGTGATTAATCTATGTTTGGCTGCAATTGGCGAATTATACGCCCCATCCGGGCAAATATCCGGCGCTCAACCCTGTTTTTTAACTTCTTTCGCCCAGGTGTCCTTCAACGTGACCGAGCGGTTGAACACAGGTTTTCCAACACCCGAATCCGGATCGGCGCAGAAATAGCCCAGACGGGTGAACTGGAAGCGGTCGCCGGCCTGTGCTTCCTTCAAAGCAGGCTCTACCATAGCATTTTGAATAACTTCCAGCGAATGGGGATTGAGCGACTTTTTAAAATCCTCCTCCGCGGCAGGGTCTTCCAGTTGGAAAAGCCGGTCGTACAGGCGTACTTCCGCCGCCTGGGCATGTGCGGCGGAAAGCCAGTGAATAACGCCCTGTACTTTTAATCCGCTGGTATCCTGGCCCGAACGACTTTCCGGGATGTAGGTGCAATGCAGTTCAACCACCCGGTCATGACTGTCTTTGACCATACCTGTACACTTGATAATATAGGCAGATTTGAGCCGCACCATGCTGCCCGGCGACAGGCGGAAATATTTGGGCGGCGGATTCTCCATGAAATCGTCCTGTTCGATGAGCAATTCCCGCGAAAACGGCACCGTGCGTTTGCCGGCCTCCGGATCCTCCGGATTGTTCTCTGTTTCGAGCCATTCCACCTGGCCGCCTTCGGGATAGTTAGTGATCACCACTTTTAACGGTCGTAACACGGCAAAGCGCCGCTGGGCGCGTTTGTTCAGGTCTTCCCGAAGGCAAAATTCCAGCAGCCCCACGTCGATAATGTTCTCCCGTTTGGCCACGCCCACCCGTTTGGCAAACTCCCGGATGCTTTCCGGGGTGTAGCCGCGCCGGCGCAGACCGCTGATCGTGGGCATACGTGGATCGTCCCAGCCGCGGACGTGCCCTTCCTGCACCAGTTGAAGCAATTTGCGTTTGCTCATTACCGTATAGTTCAGGTTCAGGCGGGCAAATTCGTATTGTCTGGACGGGAAAATGCCCAACTGTTCGATGAACCACTCGTACAGCGGCCGGTGCGGGGCAAACTCCAGCGTGCAAATAGAATGAGTGATTTTCTCAATGCTGTCGCACTGGCCGTGCGCCCAGTCGTACATCGGGTAAATACACCACTTGTCGCCCGTGCGGTGGTGGTGCTCGTGTTTGATCCGGTACAAATAGGGGTCGCGCAGGTGCATATTGGGCGATGTCAGGTCAATTTTGGCACGTAACACGCAATGTCCCTCCGGAAACTCCCCGTTTTTCATGCGTTCAAACAACGCGAGGTTTTCTTCCGGAGAGGTGTCGCGGTATTTGGTGGGTGTGCCGGGCACGGTAGGCGTACCTTTGGTCGCCGCAATTTCTTCGGGCGTGGAAAAATCCACGTAGGCTTTGCCGGCACGGATCAACTGTACCGCCCACTCATACAACTGCTGGAAATAATCGGAAGCGTACAGTACCTGGTCCGGCTCGAAGCCCAGCCAGCGCACGTCGGACAGGATGCTGTCCACGTATTCCTGTTCTTCTTTGCTGGGGTTGGTATCGTCGTATCGCAGGTTGCATTTGCCGTTGTATTTTTGGGCAAGCCCGAAGTTCAGGCAAATGCTTTTGGCATGTCCGATATGCAGGTAGCCGTTCGGCTCCGGCGGAAAACGGGTTTGCACGCCGCTGTGCCGGCCGGTACGGAGGTCTTCTTCGATGATCTCTTCAATAAAATTCAGCGGTTCATTACCGGTAGACGGATTCTCTGCGTTCATGTGTTTGTTGATAAAATTTTGCAGGCGCAAAGAAACGAACGTTTATCCAAGTAATTATGGTTCCCCGGTATTTTAGAATAATCCCGTCACCTTTCCGTTGGCGTCAATGTCAATTTTTTCAGCCGAAGGCACCTTGGGCAAACCGGGCATGGTCATGATGTCGCCGCAGATCATGACGATAAACTCGGCGCCGGCCGCGAGCCGCACTTCGCGGATATTCACCACATGGTTGGACGGCGCCCCGCGCAGTTTCGGATCCGTAGAGAAGGAATACTGGGTTTTGGCCACACAAACGGGATAATGCCCGTAGTCTTCCTGGAGTTTTTTAATGCGGTTGCGCACATCCGTGTCGGCAGTGATATCCGTTGCGCCGTAAATTTTGGTGGCGATCGCCTTCATTTTTTCCCATAAAGGCTGATCGTCTTCGTAAACGAAATGAAAGTCGGCCTTCCCGTTTTCGGTCATTTGCACCACGGCGCGGGCGAGGTCTTCGGCGCCTTTGCCGCCTTCGGCCCAGTGTTTGGACACGACAACCGGCACATCGTAAGGCGCAAGTTTCTGGCGGAGCAGATTTATTTCGGCTTCGGTATCGAACGTAAAGTGATTGATGGCCACCACACAGGGCAAACCGAAGTGTTTGCGGATGTTTTTAACGTGGCGTTCAATATTGGGAAATCCTTTTTCCAGCGCTTCCAGGTTTTCCTGGTTCAATTCCTTCAAATCGGCGCCGCCCTGGTATTTCAATGCCCGGAGCGTTGCCACCAGCACCACGGCGTCGGGTCGCAGGCCGGATTTCCGGCATTTGATGTCGATAAATTTCTCCGCGCCGAGGTCGGCGCCGAAACCAGCCTCGGTGATAACGTAGTCGGCCAGTTTGAGCGCGCTTTTAGTGGCGGTGACCGAGTTGCAGCCGTGCGCAATATTGGCGAAAGGCCCGCCGTGAATGAACGCCGGCGTATGTTCGAGGGTTTGCACCAGGTTGGGTTTGATGGCGTCCTTGAGCAATACCGTCATGGCGCCGTGTGCCTTCAGGTCGCGGGCGCGAACGGGTTGCCGCTCGCGGTTGTAACCGATCACAATGTTGCCGAGGCGTTCTTTCAGGTCGGACAGGGAAGTGGCGAGGCAAAAGATGGCCATTACTTCGGATGCCACCACGATATCGAAACCGTCTTCGCGGGGGTAGCCGTTGGAAATGCCGCCCAGGCTGACGATGATGTCGCGCAGGGCGCGGTCGTTCATGTCCATAACCCGTTTCCAGGCGACGCGGCGCACGTCGATGCCGAGTTCGTTGCCCTGGTGGATCTGGTTGTCCACCATAGCGGCCAGCAGGTTGTTGGCCAGGGCGATGGCGTTGAAATCGCCGGTAAAATGCAGGTTGATGTCCTCCATCGGGATGACCTGGGCGTAGCCCCCGCCGGCGGCGCCGCCTTTCATGCCGAATACCGGGCCGAGACTGGGTTCGCGCAGGCAGATCATGGTTTTTTTGCCGATGCGGCTCAGCCCGTCGCCAAGGCCGACGGTGGTGGTGGTTTTGCCTTCGCCCGCGGGCGTGGGGCTGACGGCCGTCACCAGGATCAGTTTGCTGTCCGACCGTTCGGGCAGGCTGTCGAGGTAGCCGAGATCGACTTTGGCCTTGTAATGGCCGTAAGGTTCGAGTACTTCATCGGGTATACCGAGTTTTTCGGCGGCGAGGGGTACGATACGGCGGGGCGTGGCCTGCTGGGCGATTTCGATGTCCGAGAGCATAATTTGATTTAGTGATTAGATTAAGGCGGCGCGAAGATAATGGCATTTTACATCCTTTCCGGCATCTCGATCCCCAATAATTCCATCCCCGATTTTAGCGCGTTCCCCACGGCCCGGCTCAAAACCAGCCGGAATGCCTTCGCTTGGGCGCTTTCGGCGTTGAAAATAGACAACTCGTGCCAGAACCGGTGATAACTCTTGGCCAGGTTGTAACAATAGTTGGCAATGTGTGAGGGATCGTATTCCCGGGCCGCGGCGAGCACTGTGTTGGGATATTCATGCAGGGCTTTCAGCAGCTCCTTTTCTTCCGGCCGGTAAGCCGTGTAGTTTTTGGCAGGGGCCAGATCGACGCCTTCTTTTTCCACCCGTTGCATCAGGCCGTTTATCCGCACATGGGAGTACTGGATATAAGGGCCGGTTTGGCCCTGCAGGTCGACGGATTCCTCCGGGTTGAAGATCATTTTTTTCCGGGGATTGACCTTGGTCATGTAAAACTTCAGGGCGCCCAGTCCGATCCTGCGGATGTCTTCAGCGCGGCCGGCCGGATCAATGTCGGTCAGTTCGGTATCCCGTTCCCGGGCATTTTCCCAGGCCAGGTTCACCACTTCATCGATCAGGTCGTCGGCGTCCACCACGGTACCTTCCCGGGTTTTCATCCGGCCGGTGGGCAGTTCAACCAGCCCGTACGAGAGGTGGTGCAAGCCGCCGGCGTAGGGCTCGCCGAGCCGTTTCAGCACTTCGAAGAGCACGATAAAGTGGTAGTTCTGTTCGTCAGCCACCACGTACACCATTTTTTCGCAGCCAAAATCGTGGTACCGCATCCGGGCCGTGCCGAGATCCTGGGTAATGTACACCGAGGTGCCGTCGGCGCGCAGCACGACTTTCTGGTCGTAGCCGGCGTCGGTGAGGTCCACCCATACCGAGCCGTCGTCCTTGCGGAAAAAGACGCCTTTTCGCAGGCCGTCGTCCACAATGTCTTTTCCCAGCAGATAAGTGTCGCTTTCGTAATAGAGTTTATCGAAGGCGACGCCGAGTTTGGCATACGTTTCATCAAAACCGGCGTACACCCAGTTGTTCATCTGCTGCCAGAGCGCCACGGTATCCGGGTCGCCGGCTTCCCAGCGGAGCAGCATGTCGCGCACCTCGACGCCGAGCTGCGAGTGGTCGTTGAACCACTTGTTTTTATAGTCCTTGAAAAAATCCTTCTCGGATTGGTCCGGTTTGTGTTTTTCGGCATAGAGCGTTTTCGCGGCGGCGGTTTGTTGCCAGGCTTCGTACTCTTCTTTTGTTTTATTTTCGAACAGGACGTAATAATCGCCCACGAAGTGGTCGCCTTTGATGCCCGTCGAGCCGGGGGTCTTACCTTCGGCAAACTTTTGCCAGGCCAGCATACTTTTGCAGATGGCCACGCCCCGGTCGTTGACGATCTGGGTTCTTACCACGTCGTAGCCCACTGCATCGAGGATGCGGCTGCACGACCAGCCCAACAGGCAGTTGCGCACGTGCCCCAGGTGCAGGGGT
>JAKLJF010000004.1:20666-25968 GCA_023151335.1 Thermoanaerobaculia bacterium
TTCGACCATTACCTTGCGGCCGTTGCGGGGCTGGCGGCCAAAACCGGGGTCTGACAGCGCGGTTTGCAGGAAATTTTGCCAATAGGCTGCACTGAGTTCCAGGTTTAAAAATCCTTTTATAATATTGAACGCCTGTACTTCGGGTACATTTTTTTGTAAAAAACCGCCGATCTCGGCGCCGGCCGCGTCGGGGGCTTTTTTGGCCATTTTTACAAAAGGGAAAATAACGACCGTAAAATCGCCGGTAAATTCGGCGGGTGTGGCGTTTATCTGAACTTTTCCCGGCTCAAACGTTTCACCATATAAATGTTGAACCGCCTGAGCAACAGCATTCTGGAGGGTTTCAATGATTGTCATGTTCTAAAATTTGAGGGCGCAAAGGTATCGCTTACCTTGCAAGCGGAAAACATATGGAAGGAAATACCAGATCAGTTTTTACCCGAACCGTTACACCGGAACAGGTGCTGGAGCGAGCGGATGTATTGGCCGCAGAGGAACCGCTGGAAATCCGCATCAGCCACGGCGCAGGCGGGCAGCGGCGCAGGTTGCCGGTAGCCGTTACCATGCGCACACCCGGCGAAGACGAAGATCTCGCCACCGGTTTTTTGTTTACGGAAGGTATTATCCGGGATGCCGGGCAAATAATGTCCGTTAAATGGCTGGAAGACAATACTATCCTGGTGGAACTTCAGCCGGCTGTACCGGTAGATGAGCAACGTTTGACGCGTCATCTGTTCACCTCCTCCAGTTGCGGCCTGTGCGGCAAGGCCTCACTGGATGCCGTTCAGACGGTGGCCTGCCATTTCCCGAAAACCGGACACCCGCGGGTGGATCGCCAAACGCTGTTCGGTTTGCCGGCTGTCCTGCGCCAGGCGCAAAAAACATTCGACGCTACCGGCGGATTACACGCGGCAGGCCTGTACGATGCCGGCGGCAACCTGTTGTTGCTTCGGGAAGACATCGGCCGGCACAACGCGGTGGACAAGGTGATCGGCGCCGCCCTGCGCAACGCCTGGCCCCTACCCTTCCGCGACCAGCTGCTGCTGGTGAGCGGGCGTGCCGGCTTCGAACTGGTGCAAAAAGCCGCTATGGCCGGTATTCCGCTGCTGGCAGCCGTGGGGGCGCCCTCCAGTCTGTCAGCCGAATTGGCTGCCATCAGCGGCATGACCCTCGTGGGTTTTTTACGCGGGGAGCGTTTTAATATTTATACGCACCCGGAGCGGATCGCGGATTAGAACCCGAAGGTGATCGCAAACCGGTATTGCCAGGGGTTTTCATAGGAATTAACATCGTTACCTACGTAAAAGTCGTACATGATAGCGATTTCCTGGCCAAATCCGCCCTCGCCGTTGGAAAAGTTATATCCCAAACCGACATACTGGGCCGGCCGGGTACGTTTTACTTTGACGTATTTGTTGATATCCGGTTCAAGGTATTGGTCTGTCACGGTTCCCAATTCGCCTTGTACAAACAAGCCTTTGAATATTTTTACCCGGGCAAATGCGCTCAGCTCCACGTCGAACAGGTTGTAGGTGCCGACACCTGTATATTTTACCGAGCTGTAATCAATGGAAATCCGGGGGCCGACGGACAGGGGGCCTATGATTTTATACCCGGCCATAGGCGAAACACCAAAAGCGAACTGGGAATAGCCGAATCCGCTGCCGAATCCAAGGCCAATGCCTCCGCCGAACCAGAGGTGGTCTTTGAAAGAATAATCGGAATCGCCTTTTTTCTTTTTCTTCTTTTTTTTCTTTTTGAAATAATCGTAGTCGGTATGGGAAGCGAGAGAAAAGGATTCCTGTGCGAAGGCTTTGGGGATACCGGTGAGCCCCATGACCAGGAATATCAGGACAGAGAAAAAGCGTATTTGCTTCATAATTAAGATTTTAGAATCTTTTGGACAAATTAGTATACGTTCAATAAACGGGTAATAGACGGTTTATTGAGGTTTGTGGTTGGCTATTTACGTGGTAAAATGTCATATCAAACCGTCAGGTTTTTGACGAAATTATCAATTAGTCAAGGTTCAGGAATCTATTTTTCGACACATTATTTACTTTCGCCCGCTGAAACCACGCCCCGCGGTTACCGCAAAGAAACGGCGATTCCGGAATTACTTCCGGTCATTTTGTCCAGCATTTATTTCCAAAACCGATCTGCATGGAATCAAGCAACCCATGGTGGTTCATATTCGTACTTTATGCCATTTTCGTTTTCAAACCAAACCTGTTTATGCTTTACTGTTTACGTCTGTTTTCCCGGTTGATATATCTGCTGCCGGTACTGGTATCATTTGGTTTAACCGCCCAGAATTTTACCGGCGAACGCCGGCAGATAGCCGCGCCTGGCGGGCTGGAAACAGTGCTTTCCCATTGGGAGGTTTACCGCCTGGATCCGCTCCAAATCAAACAATACTTACATTCGAGGGGCAACAGCGCCGCCATAAATTTGAATATCGGCAACCATAACTGTGCCGCGCAGCGACCACCGCGCATACAAAGGTGTCGATCTGGACAATGGCGGCCACGTGCGCCTGACCATGGACCGGCATTTTTTTCATGGATATATCATGCAGGGAAACGACCGGTATTATTTCGAGCCGCTGTGGTACCATCAGAAAAATGCCGACCCTAACCTGTTTTTATTTTATGCGGAAAGCGATGTAATCCCCAACCAGTATGGTACCTGTATGGAACTGGCGGCGGAAGAGGGCGACGATCATGTGCCGGGGGATAAATCCGGATTTAAGGCAGACCAAATGGGTTGTTATGAAGTGGAAATTGCTATTGCTTCCGACCGTTCCATGTTTGATAAATACGGATCGGAAGCTGCCGTTGAAAACCACAATATCGCGGTAATGAACGACGTGCAGGGCGATTACACCGGCAATTTCAATCATGATATAGAATATAATATTGTAACCCAGTTTATTGTAACCGGAACTGATCCCTGGACCAATTCCAACAACCCCGGAACATTGCTCGGTTCATTCGCGGCCTGGGGCAATAGTGGCGGTTTTGGCGTGGCTTTCGACAACGGCGAATTGTGGACCAACCGCGACTTTCAGGGCAGCACGATCGGGATTGCGTATTTGAACGGCCTGTGTAATAACCAGAAATACCATTGCCTGCAGGATTTCTCCAACAACTCCAGCCTGTTGCGGTGCCTGACTTCACACGAACTCGGCCACAATTTCAGCTCGAACCACGATGCCAGCTCCGGATTTATTATGAGCCCGAGCGTATCGACGAGTACCACCTGGAGCTCACAGTCGCAGAATGCCATTAATAGCTACATGCAGCAAAAAATTAACAGCGGCTGTCTGACCGCATGCAGTTCTGCGCCTCCCCTCAATGCCGATTTTACGTGGTCACCCAATCCCGCCTGTCAGGGCCAGGATGTACAATTTACCGACGCTTCTTCCGGAACCATCACCAGTTACAGCTGGACTTTTCCCGGCGGCATACCGGCCACGTCCACGCAACAAAACCCCGTGGTCAAATGGAACACCCCCGGTACCAAGAATGTTACCCTGACGATCAGCGGTGTGGGGGGATCGGCTTCCACGTCCAAACAGGTAGTCGTAAATCCCACTCCCGTGGCGAATTTCACCTATACTTTTAATGAGCTGACCTACAATTTTAACAATACTTCCACCAATGCCAATTCTTATATATGGGATTTTGGCGATGGCATCGGCTCCAGTTATGAGCAAAACCCATCCTATACTTATGGGCAAGGCGGAACCTATACCGTTACGTTGACGGTGCAAAATGATTGCGGCACGGCTGTCAAATCCATTTTTATCAACACCATCCCTACCGCGGATTTTGTGGCATCGCCTACCAACGGTTGCGCACCGCAAAGCGTCTCCTTCTTTAGCAACGCTTCCCCCAATACTATCACCTACAATTGGTTATTCCCAGGCGGCCAGCCGGGCCAATCCTTTAACTCCGATCCGGAAGTGGTTTACAATTCTCCCGGCACCTACACGGTTACTCTGACCGTTTACAACGGCACAGGCTCCAGTACGGTGACCAAAACCAGTTATATCACCATCCAAACCGCACCGTCTTCGGGTTTCAATTTCAATATTAACGGCCAAACCGTTAATTTTTCCAATACATCGAGCGGCGCCAACACCTATCTGTGGAACTTTGGCGACGGCCAAACCAGCACCCAAACCAGCCCGTCGCATACATACGCTGCTGGCGGCATATATACTGTCACCCTTACTGCCACCAACGTTTGCGGCAATTCCACCACTACCAAAACGGTAACTCTTCTGGCGCCGCCGCAAGCCGGTTTTTCAGCAACCCCCACAATCGGTTGCAGCCCGCTCAGCGTACAATTTACCAGCACTTCGAGCGGGCCGCCGGCTACTTATGATTGGTCGTTCCCCGGCGGCACGCCCGATTCGTCGGATGTTGCCAACCCCACGGTAGTGTATAATGCGCCGGGCTCCTATACCGTGACGCTCATTGTGGGCAACGCCCTTGGAAGGGACACCCTTACCCTGCAAAATTTTGTCACAGTTATCCCGCTGCCGAATGCCGGCTTCACCAGTTCTTCCAGTGGCGCCACAGCAACTTTTAACAATACATCGGCCAACGCTAACTCGTATAACTGGAATTTTGGCGACGGACAAAGCGACACTACCCAAAATCCGGTGCATACGTACGCCAACGACGGAACATATACTGTCACACTGATTGCCAATAATCCCTGTGGAGCGGATACCATCAGTCAGACAATTGTTATTGTCACGCCGCCAACGGCAGGTTTCACTGCAAACCCCACCAGCGGCTGCGGACCACTGACGGTTCAATTTACCAGCACCTCATCGGCCAATGCCGTGAATTATAACTGGTTATTTCCCGGTGGTAACCCTTCAAATTCTGCGCTCCAAAACCCGGTGGTGGCGTACAACGCGCCGGGCACGTATTCTGTCACCCTGATCGTGAGCAATTCAGCCGGCAGCGATACCACCACCCTGAGCAATTACATCACGGTGAATCCCGGCCCGACTGCCGGATTCACGAGCACGACCAACGGGGCCACGGCAACATTTACCAATACGTCGACAAATGGCGTATCTTATAACTGGGACTTCGGTGACGGAGGTTCGAGTAACGCTCAAAATCCGACGCATACCTACGCGACAGACGGCACCTACACCGTTACGCTGACGGCTACCAATCCCTGCGGTACCAGCACATCCAGTCAAACGGTCGTCATTGTTACCCCGCCAACAGCCGGTTTCACCGCTACCCCGACCAGCGGTTGCGGCCCGCTGACC
>JAKLJF010000500.1 GCA_023151335.1 Thermoanaerobaculia bacterium
GATTTCCGGCGGCAGAAAATGACGAAAGAAGTCTTCGGCCAGGTCTTTTTGACGAAAGGTTTCCTTGAAAAACTCATCATGCGGTTTGTGCAGTGGGATCGGCATATTTGACACATTTTGTTTGCAAATTAATAGTCAAAAAACATCATATCCTAACAAAAAATAGATTTCATCTAAAAATACTTGCTCAAACCCAGTACTTTCGCGACTTGCAGGCCACTTTGACCCAAACCCGATGGCCCGTAATCCTTCATTCTCGTCGCCTTCAAAACCGTAATCCGGCACCATGACACATTTCCACGCCTCCCGGCTCACCGGGTTTTTCAACAGTATTTGCCTGTCTCTGGCATTTGTTTCCAGTGGTTTTTCTTATAGCGGGAATCCGCCTGTTTCGGCCCCACCCCCATCCCCTCCCCACAAGGGGAGGGGGGCTTGCCCACTTATTACCCATCTGTCCCCATCCGGGATGTCAAAAGCAGATCGGGACCAAGCCCCCCTCCACTTGTGGGGAGGGGATGGGGGTGGGGCCGACGCCTGCCCCCGCCCCGAACTGCTCCAGGCCAACCAGGTGACCGACTCCACGGCCCGGCTGACCTGGTCGGACGTGGGCGATCAATACGAAGTGGAAATCGCCGCGGGTACCGACCCGTTTACGGGTATTCCCACCTACGTGGTGAATGCTGATCCACCGTTCGACGTTGCCGGACTGACGCCGGGCCGGAACTACCGTTTCCAGGTACGCACGGTATGCGACGATACCACTTCGAGCGTATGGTCTACGCCGCGCAGTTTTATCACCGACCTGAACAACGCCCGGCCCTGTCCGCTGAACCTGGACCTGCGCGATACCTCCTGCAATAATATCCAGGTATTCGAATTGCATGTGGACGAAGCGCCGGGTTCGGCGCTTGGCACGGATGTGTTGCTGCGCGGCGTACGTATGATGATAGAACATCCGTGGCGCTCCGACCTCAGCGTCTGGCTCGTATCGCCCGATTCCACCCGGATACAACTGATCGGAGGGCTGAACGCCGGGGATCAGAACATTGGCGACTTGCAAGGGGCGGTTTGTGCGCAATTTGTTGAGTTGACCGACGATGCAGCCGTCGCGCAGCCGCTGAGCTCGGCTGCCGAGACAGACAATATCACCGGCTATTACCTGCCGGTGCAAACGCTGGCCGGTTTGCACACCGGGGCAAATCCGGTGGGCGTCTGGCGGGTGGAAATTTGCGATAACAAGGTGGCGCACCGGGGAAAACTCCGCTTGTTCGAACTGGTATTTGCGCGGGCCGATTGCCCGCCCGTAGAAAATGTGGCAGCCAATAACGTCACCGAAAACGCGGCAGATATTTCCTGGCAAACGGATGCTACCGGCGACAGCCTGTTGATCGAATACGGCCCGGCAGGTTTTATTCCGGGCGCCGGCAACACCGCCGGCACAGGCGGCGCCGCCCTTTTACTGGCACAACCCGCGACGCCCCCCCTATCGCTGAACGGCCTGCAAACCCTGCAATGGTACGAAGTGTATATCCGCCGGCAATGCGCGCCGGGCGTTTGGGGGCCGAATTCGTGGGCGACCCGTTTTTTCACCAACTGCTCCCCTACCCTGCTGGAAACGGCCGAGGATCTGGACTTGTGCTCCGCTACCAACTGCGCCGACCCTTGTCCCTTGCCCGGATTTTGGCAAAATGTACCCGACGACGACTACGAATGGAAAGTTTTCACAGGTCCCGGCCTGGCCTGGCCGGTAGCCGGCCCGCAGACTGCATCCGGTGGAAGTGGCAATTACCTGTATTTCCGCAATGCCTGCTCTCCCACAGGCGCTTTCGGAAAAACAGCCAAATTGCGCACCCTTTGCGTACAGGTATCCGCGCCGCCTGCGCAAGCCTGTCATTTTTCGTTCGACCTGTATCAAAATACCAAGATCAATCAGCCGGGCGCCCTGATGTTGCAGGCCTCCACCGACGGTGGGGTGAATTGGGATACGGTTAAAACCTGGAGTGGTAACAGGGGCAAACTGTGGCGCCGGGAATACGTCACCCTGAGTGATTACGATGGGCAAACCACGTTGTTCCAGTTTGTCGCCAGCGGTGTGTTCGGCGCTTATGGCGACCTGGCTATCGACAATCTGGCCTTTTACGGTTCACAGGAAGCCGGTACGCCCGACTTCGAATTTTACCTCGACGCCGACGGCGACAGCTTCGGCGACCCCAACGTACGGGTCATCTCCTGTTTCCCCGCCGCACCGCCCGGATACGTACCGGCCGATAGCGATTGCGACGATTCCGACCCTGCCGTTTATCCCGGCGCGCCGGAAATTTTATGCAACCAGACTGACGAAAACTGCAACGGCATGGCCGACGATGCCGACATACCCGCACCTGCCGCTCCGGCGACCGTGGAAATATGCGCCGGGGCCAACGCCGTTCTTACTGCAAGCGGTATGCCGGCAGGGCAGTTTTTTTGGTATGAAAAAGAAACAGGCGGAGCGCCCATCGCTGCCGGCAACACGCTGAATATTAATCATTTAACCAGTTCAAAAACGTATTACCTGGCCGATTCCCTGACCGGGCCCGGAGCAGGCTGTTCAAGCGACCGCGTTGGGGCTGATGTGATTGTTCACCCTGTTCCCGTACTTACCCTGGGTGTGTCACCAACCCTTTGCGACGGCACCCCGCTCAACCTGAGTACATTACCGGTAAACGACACAGCCAACACCGGCGGAATACTGACGTATCACAGTGCGACCCCGCCCGGCCCGGCCAACCAACTGCCATCGCCCCTCATACAGCCGGGACTTACTACCAACTATTATATCCTGGGCACAACCGCTTTTGGGTGTACCGGAACAAAAACGGTTACCGTCACCGTTTTGCCCAGCCCGGAAGTCCAAATCGTTCAGGGCGATTCGGTAAATGTTTGCCGGGGCCGCACCTTGACTTTGCAAGCACAGGAATCGGGCGTCGGAGCGCCGCCGATAGAATACGCCTGGAGTACGGGATTGAACTTCCAGAATATTCCTGTCCAGGCGGGAAATATACCGAATGTGACCAAGACATACACTGTCACCGTCACCGATGACAACGGCTGTACCGGTACCGACCAGATTAAAGTGCATACCCTGAATAATGTCACGCAGACCGCCCTGGAGTCCGCCCAGAATGTCAGCACCTGTGGTGGCAGCGACGGTAGCATTACACTCCGCCCGCTGAACGGCACAGCGCCCTATACGTTGGCCTGGCCGGGCGGCACATTGAGCGGGGTGACCGGGACAGGTACCATAAGCGGCTTGTCGCAGGGCAGTTACCGTATCACCGTAACCGATGCAACCAATGCAGGCTGCTCCATGGTGATGCCACAGATCGTCCTGAACGCGCCCGGACTTGATGTTGCCCTCGACACGATCATTCACCCGGCATGCCCGGGTGCTTCCACCGGTTCCATTGTCCTGGATGTGAACGGCCAAAACCCGGTTTTCAGCTGGAGTAACGCCCAATCGGGTTCCACGGCCACCAACCTGAGCGCAGGCTTGTACAGCGTAACGATTGTTGACGGGAATTGCAGCCAGGTGCTTTCCAACCTGGAAGTGACGGCGCCGTCGCCCATTGATATAAATGTGAATACGCTAAAATCCGTGCAATGTTTTGGCGAATCGAACGGCCTGATCGACCTGGCCGTTTTTGGCGCCACGCCACCGTTTGACTACTATTGGTCCAATGATGCTACGTCTGAAGATTTGAGCAATTTGCCGGCCGGAACTTACACTTGTACAATCACCGACGCCCATGGTTGCATTTTCGAATCGCCGGAATACACGGTAGCGGAACCGCCATTATTGAATGTTATTTTGGATACGGTGCAAAACGTGCGCTGTTTTGGAGAAAAGAGCGGCTATTTGTGCGTAGAGGTCATAGGCGGTACGGGCGCTTACCAATACAACTGGAATACCGGGGCCAAAACGGCCTGTTTGTCCTCTATCGGCGCAGGCATCTATTCGGTTACGGCAACAGACGGCAACGCTTGCACCGCCGAGTGGTTGGGCGTGATCACTCAATCAAGCGCGCTCCAAATTGAATTTACCCTGAAAACAAACCCCGGCTGTTTTGGGGCTAAAGACGGCAGCATCGAACTGGTGCCTACAGGCGGAACGCCGCCCATCCAGTATCATTGGAGCAACAGCGGCAATACGGCAAAAATCCAGAATCTGGGTGTCGGTATTTACCGCTGCACCCTGACCGATTCCAGAGGTTGTTCGCTGGTCAGCCCGGGCATTATCCTGACAGCGCCACAGGTACTTGGCATATCACTGGATACCCTGGTACATGTCGGTTGTCGCGGCGACGCTACCGGGCTTATCGGAGTCAGCGTAAGCGGAGCGACAGGAAATATCACCGCCAGTTGGAATGGCATAACCGACGATTTGACGCTCAGCAACGCC
>JAKLJF010000501.1 GCA_023151335.1 Thermoanaerobaculia bacterium
CACATTCAACCGCTTTGCGGTTGTGCGGCATCATTCTGCATGCAAACCCGGCATTTCATGCCGGGCTATTCACATTCAACCCCTTCGGGGTCTGCCGGTGAACATCATATTAAGAAAAGAACTTTGAGTTATTCAGATAGATGTTTTGACAACCGCAAAGCGACCAGCTTAATTGTCGCGACAGCGTCGCGACAATCTCAATATCCGATTACATCAATGTTCGGGCAGTAAAGCCAAGTTTATATTTCCATCATCAATCCGGCTCAAATCCCAGCACGATATTGAACTTCGCGTAGTCTGTCCATTTACGGGTTCTGCCGATGAGCGCCGGTTTGTCGAAGCCGAAGCCGTAGTCGAAGCCGAGGGTACCGAACATGGGCAGGAACACGCGCAGGCCGAGGCCGGCTGAGCGCCGCAGGTCGAATGGATTGAAGTCTTTTGCCGACTGCCAGGCGTTGCCGCCCTGGGCGAAGGCCGTCACGAAAATGGTGCTGGAGGGATTGAGCGAGATGGGGTAGCGCAATTCCACGGTGTATTTGTTGAACACGCCGGCGCCGCCGGGGAAGGGCGCCATAATATCGCTCACTTCATAGCCGCGCAGGCTGATGATGTCGCGACCGTTCAGGCCGAAGGTTTGGTTGTTCAGGCCGTCGCCGCCGAGTTCGAACCGTTCGAAGGGGCTGAGGCCGGTCTTGCTGCTCCACTGGTCGAGGATACCGATTTTGGCCGAGGATTTCAGCACGAGTTTACCCACGAGGGTGGTATACCATTCGGCGTCGAGGCGCCATTTGACGTATTCCACGTATTTGTAGATGTTCTGCACGTCGCCGCTTTCGTAAAATTTGTTGTCGCGGAACCAGGAATACGGCGGCGTGGCCTGCACTTTAAGCGAGACCAGGGAGCCGGTTTTCGGGAAAATGGGGTCGTTGATGCTGTTGCGCGCCAGGGTCAGGCCCACGTTGTAGTTGTGGTAAATGCCCTGGGTGACGAGGCGGTTCTGGTCGTCGCGGAAGCCCGACCAGTTGTTCAGGCGCAGGGTTTGAATATCGACGTCGGCGCGGAAAATAAAGTTGTCGTCGGGCCATTTCAGGCGGGTGCCGAAGCCCACGGTGCCCTGGAGGATATCGAGGCGCTGATAGGTGCTGGAGCCTTCGAAGCCGTAGGCATAGCGGTTGTAGAAGCCGGCCACGGTGAGCGAGTTTGGCCGTTTGCCGCCGAGCCAGGGTTCGGTGAAGGAGGCATTGTACGACTGGAAGTTCTGGCCCGAGGTTTGGCCGCGGATACTGAAACGCTGGCCGTCGCCCTGCGGCAGGGGGTTCCAGGCTTCTTTGTTTTTGATGTTGCGCAGCGAAAAGTTGTTGAACGTGACGCCGAGCGTTCCGATCACGCCGCCGCGGGTAAAGGCCGTGCGCGGCTGGTAGCCTGCCGACAATTCCAGCTGGTCGGAAGGCCGTTCTTCCACGGTGTATTCGATGTCGACGGTGCCGCGGTCGGGGTTCACGGGCGTATTGATACCGAGGGCTTCGGGATTGAAGTAGCCGAGGTTGACTATTTCGCGCTGGGAGCGGATGATGTCGGAGCGGCTGAATTTATCGCCGGGGCGGGTGTACAATTCGCGGCGGATGACGTGTTCGTGCGTGCGGTCGTTGCCTTTGATCACCACCCGGTCGATGGTGGCCTGGGGGCCTTCGTAGATGCGCAGTTCCAGGTCGATGGAGTCGTTGTCGATGGATGTTTCCACCGGATCGACGCGGAAAAAGAGGTAGCCGTTGTCGAGGTAGAGCGAGGAAATGTCGCGGCCATCCTGGCTGAACTGGAGGCGGGTACTGAGCAGTTCCTGGTTGTACACGTCGCCTTTTTTGATGCCCAGCACCTGGTCGAGGAATTTGGTCTCGTAGATGGTATTGCCTTTCCAGATGATATTGCGGAAGTAATAGCGATCCCCTTCATTGACGACCATTTCTATCATTACTTCCCCTTTTTTGGTACGCCAGATGCTGTCTTTCACGATACGGGCGTCGCGGAAACCCACCGTATTGTAGTAGGCTTCTATGGCGTGTTTGTCGGTCTCATAATCGGCGCGCACCAGTTTTGATTTTTTGAACAGCTTCTTTTTACGGGAGGTTTCTTTCATTTTTTTCCGCAGCACCCGCGCTTTCACGTTTTCATTGCCGGTAAAACGGATGTCTTTGATCTTCACCCTTTTACCGGGATCGATCACGAATTCCAGTTTCACGGCATTGGTCGAGCGCTCGTCGGGCAAGACCTTTATAGTCGCTTTGGCGTCCAGATTGCCTTTTTTGATGAAATACTCTTCCAGGCCATAGCGGACGGAAGCCTTCACGTTGTCGGTCAGGATGGCGCCTTTTTGCAAAAATTTGTTCACCACGCCATTCAGGTCGTCGTGTTTGTTCTTTTTTACGCCTTTGAACGAGTGCCGGGTATAGCGCGGCAATTCTTTGACCACGATTTCCAGGAAGATCACATCGCCTTGTGTGCGCACTTTATTGACCTGCACGTCGGTGAAAAGCCGGAGATTCCAGAGCGCCTGCACGGCTTTGGTGATGCCGGGGCCGGGGATACGCATTTTGTCGCCGACGCGGAATCCGGCGATGGCGATCAATGCCTGCGGGTCGGAGTATTGTGCGCCGACGACGGTGACGCCGCCAATTTCATAGTCTTTTGCCTGCTCGTACGGCATGACGGGCAGCAGCGTATCGGGCGTGACCTGTGCGCCAAGGGTTGTCGCGCACAGGAAGGTCAGTATCAGGATGCCGGGAATGGGCAGTTTCATGGTCATGTATGATGAATTTTTAAGGACGTAGCGGTTGGCCGAGGTTGAGCATGGGTTGCAGGTTAGGGCAGTCGCGGTAAAGATCGCCTACAGACAGGTAGGTATTGCGGAGTTTTTCCAGCACCCAGCGTTCGGTGTATTCGGATTTTTTCTGCTCCAGTGCTGCCGCCTGTATTTTATTGTAATCCTGTTTCAGGTCGGCCTTGTGGGGCTTGGTGCGGCTTTGCAGCTGTACCAGCCGGAAATAGCGCGTACCGTCGGGGCCGCGAAAAGGTATCGGTGCGGAAATACCGCCGGGGTCCAGTTTGTCGATGGCAAAGAAAATACTGGTTTCGAGGTCGCTGACTTCGAAAAAGGTATTGCCGCTGCGGGGGTTGGCCACCCGGCCGTCGTTGTGAAAACTGGGGGTGTTTTTGTCGCCGAATTGTTTCACTGCCCCGCTGAACGTCATTTTTTTATCGAGGATGAGCCGGCGTACCGAATCCATGACGGTTTCCGCCTGTTTCAGGTCTTCGTCGGTGATCTGCGGTTTGATGAGGATGTGCCGGGCATGCACGAGGTTGCCCCGGCGTTCGAGCAGCTGTATGATGTGGAACCCGAATTCCGTTTCGAGCACCGGGCTGATCTGGTCGGTTTCCAGTTTGTATACCATCGCCTCGAATTCGGCGACAAAGGTGCCGCGTTTTTGCCAGCCCAGATCGCCGCCGTTGCTGCCGCTGCCGGCATCGTCGCTGTATTTTTTGGCCAGATCGGCAAAGGATTCGCCGCCTTCGGTGATCCGTTTGCGCAGTTCTTCGATGCGTTCGCGGGCGGTATTTTTTTCTTTGTCGTTTACTTTGGGCTTGTACACCACTTCCCGGATCTCCACTTCGGCGTTGAAATACGGCAGGGAGTCTTTGGGAATATTGTTAAAGAATGCCTGGACTTCGGAGGGGGTTATGGTGGCTTTTTCGGTGATCTGGCCCTGCATCCGTTCGGCCAGCAATTGGCTGCGCATGTCGCCGCGCATTTGCTCCTTGATCTCGTTCACGGTTTGGCCGTAGTATTCCTCGATGGCCTTGTCGTCCTGGTTAAAGTAGGTGCGCAGGCGTTCGATACGGGCATCGAGCTGGTTTTCCACCTCTTCGTCTTTGACCTCGACGGAGTCGATTTTGGCCTGATTGACCAGCAGCTTTTGCACCAGCAGGTTTTGCAACACGATGCAGTCGTAGCCCTGGGGCAAATCTTTTTGTTGCTGGCGGGCGTAGGAAACCTGTTCCTGTACTTCGCTCAGGAGCAAAATTTCACCGCCGACGGTGGCCACCACCTTGTCGATAACGGCTTTTTCGTTCTGTGCCTGCAAACCGGCAGCGAACAGTAAAAAAAGAAAAACCGGCAGGAACAGACGGCAGGCCGGCAGCGGAAATCCAATGTGTTTTATTTGCATGAGTATATCGCGCACTATTGTACAATCTGAATATTCTCCCGGCGCAATTCCTTTTGGTAAAGGTCTTCTTTCCATTTTTCGAGCAATTGTTGTTTGCGCTTGTGGAGGATCACTTTGGAAGCTTGTTCTCTTACATATTCGAAAGGGGCGGTTTCTTTGCCTTTGACGCTTTCCAGCACCCGGTAGTAGTAGCGGAAGTCGCCGTCGCTGAGCGTGC
>JAKLJF010000502.1:0-3996 GCA_023151335.1 Thermoanaerobaculia bacterium
CGAATCGCACCTCATCGCCATCGTACGAAGGGAAAATCTGGAGATCGAGTGCCATGTCTTTCACGGAGTAAGGGAGGGGTTTGTTTACGGCTTTCACGGCAAGCGTTTCCCGTGTCTTGTCCAGTTCGACCACGAGCGCATCCACGAAGGACTCCAAGGACCAGGGTTTGTTGTTCGACGGCATTATTAACGGGTTAAAGTTTGATCCTGCACAATGGTGAATTTTACGGGGTGATACACTTGTTCGATGGTCGTTTCAAGATAGTACAAGGGCGGCGCGGCGGCGAGAGCGAGGCTGCCATCTTCCCGAAGGCCAATGTCCAGCACCAGCGGCATCTCCACTCCCAGGGATTCCAGTTCCATGGTTACGCCGGCTTCAGGGTCTTCAAAGCCGGCTACCTGGGCCGTCAGTTCGGTCAAAAAATCCCGGAACGGCAGCAGGGCTTCGTCGGTCTCCATGTTTTCCATCATTCACATTTTTTTGTTGATGGGTTCAAGTTCCACCGGCATCATGGCCACCCTGGCATCAAAAATGGTGTCGAATCCGTCTAAGCGCACCGAACCGGCGTTAACCGATCCGCCGCCACCGGCATTCGGTTTTACCCCCAGAAAATGGATATGCGATATCCGCGGAAAATGTACCGTCTCTTCCGAGGCAGCCAGCACCTGGCCATTGTCGTTGATTTGAGCCGGACGCTGGATGGACATCCGGTGAATACTTATTTCAGGATAAACCCAAACGATGCCTTTATCCTCTTTTTTGCCGCGCATCTGGATACGATAGGTGGCTACCTGGTTTTGCAATGGGCTCAAATCGTCAGTGCGCAAAGCAAGCAGCTGATCGGGGCTCAGTGCCGGGTAAGGCGAAATTTCGGGTAACAAAGCATTCAGGGCCACTGGCGATATTTCCAGGCCGCTTTTCAATTTACCTTGCAAGCCGGTATTCCGGTCATCGGAGCTATCGACCGGGCTACCCGCTTTTATCTTGGTTTCTACCCTGCCATTGGTATCCGCATCGTACCGGTAGTAAGTATAGTACTTCGAGTCGAAATTAATTTCCCACCGGCGCGCGCCGTTGCTGTCGCCTTCCCATACTTTGTGCCAGAAGTTGCGGTATTTCAGCGGGTCGGTCAGTGCGACAGAGGCTCCTTCCGCCTCGCCCACGCCTTTTAAAAAAGCGCCGTTGATCAGATAGAGCGGACACTTCACAGGTTCGGCATGTCGGACATCGCCGTTTTTGCCGACCCAGGAATATTTTGCGCTCATGATCAGGTCAATGTTGGGGGGCAAGGCTTGCAGGTCGTCCTCCGACAGGGGGAGCTCCAGTTCCGCTTGTAAGCGGACATCTTTGAATTTGTATTGTTTTTCCAGCAGCAGTTTGCCGGTCAGCATATCTTTCACCCGGAGCCGGACCATAGATTTGGGGATGGGGCGGGCGGGCGGATGCATACCGGGCACTTCGGCGAGCAGCCATAATTTGATGGCCCTGGTACGCAAGAAGACGTTTTTGTTTTTTCCATTTACGGCTAGGTTTCCATCCTTTTTAAAACGCAGTTTTATAGCGGTGGAAATATGCGAGTCGCCAATCGACTGCCCTGTTGTCAAACCGGCCAGCGCGGGCAGGTTACCGGTCGCTGTACCGGGTGGCTGGCTTTGAAGATGGCGAAGCATATCTTCCATCATGGCCCTTTTATTCATTTCGGCGAACAAGCCACTGATAAAAGCATTGGTTTCTTTTTTTTCATCGAGACTCTCCGGCCGGATCGCGTTGAGCAGTTTGGCGCCGCTGTCGCCCGCCGTGCTTAAAAGGTCCGGCCCCTGGTTAAAGAGTTTTGGAAAAACGGAATCGAGCAAGGGCAGCAGGAGTCCGGGAAGGGCCTTGGTCTGGCTGTATGGGTCTCGTCCTTCGGATTGCCCTTGCTGGATGGTTTTATAAGAAAAACCCGACGAGAAGGCCCTGTTTCCGGTCCTGGAAAAGGATTGGGAGAGGCTTTTTTGTTCGGCGGTGGGAGCATTTGCGCCGCCTTTTTGCAGGGCAGCCAGAACGGCCTGCACAATGCCGCTCAATTCCAGGTTACTGCCCTCCTGTCCTCCTGCCGCCTGTTGTGGCTGACCGCTTTGGGCTTGGTCGGATTTTGGCAGCTTACTTGCCAGCCACGACACGACATGGGGCAATACTACCGGCGCTGCCACCTTTAATACGGGCAGGATGGCTTGCCACCACATGGCACTGCTGAACTTGCTTTCCCCAAAAGCGAAACTGACGCTTCTGCATTCCGGGTTATTGATCTGACTGGATGCGCTCATGGCATATTTGTTTTTAAGCATGTTCGGTGGTAACGCGTCCGGATAATGTGGCCGCACACCGATGATTTTCGAAAATGCCGGTGATTTGCCGGATTCATCCTTAAAACTCCACAACTGAATAAACCTGGCGGGATGTTGCAACAGATTTGCCGGAACATCGAACCGAAACCCGGAATCGAAAAGGGTTCGCTTGTCGTTTTCAGCTAACGATGAGGCAAAGATGGGTTCATCCAACACATCTACGCCCTGGCGCCTTGTTTTACTCTTGCCAATGCGGTATTGATAGAACCGGTTCGTTCCGATGTCGGCCCAAAACCGAAAAACCCCGGGGGCATTGTCGTTCAATCGCAGGTAAGCCAGCGCCATAACCTTTTTACGTGTTACATTTATTTACCAGGGAAGGGTGGCGCCGCCTGTTGTTGTCCTTCCCGCTTGAGTTGTGCGATGCCGCCGCCGCCGTACATTTCCAGGAAATTATCCAACTTGAAGTAGTCGGTTTTGAATTGGATGTTCACCTTGCCCATGAGCTTCGCGGCGAGGTTGTCGGTTGCCGTTTTGGTATTTGTGGTGGTGGCAACAGTTATCCTTGTTGAAACGCCGGGATTTATGCTGAAAGAGCCAAATGAAAAGCCTTTGCGCCTGACACTTGTGCGGGTGTCGTCTACTTTTTTGTTCTCCACGCTCATCCGGTTCGCGGTAATATTGAATTCCACCGCGGCTTCAACAGTACCTCTTTCCACCACCAGGCGGGTTACGCCCATCAGGATCACTTCCCGGATGGCGGCCCGGTTTTCCTTGGCCATGTTTATTTTGGTATCCATCACATGGGCCTTAACCTGGTTGTCGTCCATATTGACTTTTTCACCCTGCGGCGTAATAAGCGTCATTTTTTGCTGCCCTTCCGGGGTAGGTTCCATGTTAATGTTGTACATATCCGGTTTTTCTTCTGCCAGCTTTGCCAGGGCGTCATCTTCGTTCACATCTTTGACAAAATCGGCTACCGATTTAGTGGCTTCTTTCATAAGGGCAATATAACTGTCGGTTTGTGTTTTCATGACCGCCAGGTTGGCATCGAAAACCCCTTTGAGCAGATCGGCTACGAATTTGGGAAAGTCGACGGAATCCACCAGGTCTTCGAAAGCATCCACCGATTTGTCAAATCCGGGATCGATCCCCTTGAATCCCATGTTAGTGCCGGGCCCAGTGTTAGTCGCCATCGACCGTGTCAATCCATATTGTTTGGAGAGTTTGTCAATATTTTCATTGACGAGGTCGAGATAGATGGAGCGTTGTTCGTCCAATGACATATTTTGGAAGGAAGCACTTTTCGACAGTGCCAACTGCGCCATGGTGCGCGCTTCATTTTTTATATCCGGAATGATATTAGGTTGCATAGATTTTCTTTTTAAATAAATCGATAAGAGAAAAAAATTAACGGGATCAGCTTAGAAATCCCAGTCATCGCCGGCTTTGCCATTGCCGTTGTAATGGCCATTGGAGGAGGGCGCCATTTCATAGTTGTCATAATCGTCGTCTTCGGCCGGCAGCTCGCGGCGTTCGCCGTGGCCTTCCAATTGGCTGTTTGCGATAATGAACGCTTCCACGGTATTGACGAAACGGGAGAATTCGGCATCGTTATCGATGAGCGAGGGCGAATAATTGGCAACAGCCTGCAGGATCATGTGTCCA
>JAKLJF010000502.1:4006-4427 GCA_023151335.1 Thermoanaerobaculia bacterium
CTTTATTGCGCAATGCCACGACATTTACAGACTTGCCTCTCCATTCCTGGAGGATGCGCTCGATGACTTTCCAGACGGAAGTACTGCTCCGCGGCGCCAACTGCCGGATGATCTCGTCGTTTTGCAGGAAACGTTTCATCACAAAATCCAGTTCGCGATTGGCCAACGGCGCCAACACTTTCACCATCCCGGTGCAATAGGTAGACAAGTTGTACTGAAGGTCTTCAATGGCCTGTGCGATATTTTGGCGGGAGACGAAGAATTGCGGGTTTTCGCTTTTTTCAACTTTTTGCAGGTATTTTGCCGTCTCATACATGAGATTTTCCCACATCGGCGCGAATTCCGCATTGCTGACCATGCCTTCACCGAGTTTGGTTTTGTGGGTTCCGCCGAACACCTGCGACTGGAACATGGCGCGTTC
>JAKLJF010000503.1 GCA_023151335.1 Thermoanaerobaculia bacterium
ACGAACAAACCTTCTGTTACGTTGAACGTTAAATTGAAATTTGCATCCGGTGAGCCAAATGCTGTTATTCCATCCGCATCTTTAAACAAAACTTGTTACGCATGCCCGAGGTTGTCAGCCCGCCGGTACAAACCGCCGAACCGCGGCAATTCATAGACGAAATCTTTCGGCGTCAGCAGCAACGACAGTACGCCGTCGCCAGATCCACGACCCGGGAACGTATTGCCAAGCTGCGCTGTTTGCACGAAGCCATGCTGCGTCACCAGGAAGATACCCGGGCGGCTTTATGGGCCGATTTCCGAAAACCCGCGCACGAGGTGGATATTTCGGAAACGATCTGCGTGAACAGCGAGATCCGGCATGCCATCCGCCACCTGTCGTCGTGGATGGCGCCCCGCCCCGTAGGCGTTCGGCTGCCTTTACTGGGGTCTTCGGCCACCATTCACCACGAGCCCAAGGGGGTATGCCTGATCCTTGGCCCCTGGAATTTTCCCTTCAACCTCAACCTGATCGCCCTGGTGGGCGCCGTGTCAGCCGGCAACTGCGTGATCCTCAAGCCCTCGGAATACGCGCCGCACAGTTCGGCCCTCCTAAAAAAGATCGTGGAGGAGTGTTTTCCGCCGGAAGAGGTGGCGGTGGTGGAAGGCGATGTAGCCGTGGCGGAACAGTTGCTGAGCCTGCCCTTCAACCATATTTTTTTCACCGGCAGCACGGCCGTGGGCAAAATTGTGATGACGGCCGCCGCCAAACACCTGGCCTCGGTCACGCTCGAACTCGGCGGCAAAAGCCCGGTGGTGGTGGACGAAACTGCCGACCTCGACCGGGCTGCCTCCCGCATCGCCTGGATCAAGTGCCTCAATGGCGGTCAAACCTGCATCGCCCCTGACTACGTGCTGGTGCAGGCATCCGTACACGATGCCTTCGTGGAAAAACTCAAAACCTGGATCCGGCATTTCTACGGCGCTACGCCGGAAGCCCGGCAACAAAGCCCCGACCTGGCCCGCATGATCCACGACCGGCATTTCCAGGCGGTCAAACACCTGCTCGACGATGCCGTCAGCCGCGGCGCACATGTCGCTTTTGGCGGCCATAACGACGCCATAGACCGCTACATCGAGCCGACCGTCCTGACCGCGGCGCCGGAAGAAGCCGCAATCTGGGAGCATGAAATTTTTGGCCCGCTCCTGCCCGTTCGCCCTTATCAAACCCTCGACGACGCCCTGGCCTACATCAACGCCGGCGCCAAACCTTTGGCCCTGTATCTGTTCAGCCGCCGGGAGAAACACATCCGGCAATTCGTGGCCGAAACCCGCGGCGGTGGCGTCGCTATCAACGAATGCGCCCTGCAATTTTTTAACCCCGAACTGCCTTTTGGCGGACATAATGCCAGCGGGATCGGCAAATACCACGGCGAAAGCGGGTTTATGGAGTTCAGCAATTCGCGCAGCGTGGCGCGGCAGCACAGCCCGATACCCACGACTAATGTGTTTCTGCCGCCGTATGGGTCGAAATTGATGAATCTGGCGTTGCGGTGGCTGTCGCGTTGGTTGTGATTTGTTGATTTGAAAAAAACAACCCCCGTCCGGAGTAGCCGCAGCCCGGACGGGGGTGTTTTTTTATGCAGTATTGAGATAATGTTTATTTGGTATCGGCCACCGCGGAGGCGCTCAGCGAAGAAACGGGTTTGTATGCCCAGCTCAGTTGTTCCACCGCGTTGCCTACCGTCAGGTTAACCGATTGTTTACCGGCGGGGGTGAGGCTGATGATGGAGTTGCCTTCCGTGCCGTTTTCCTGTACGTCTTTCGCCCAGTTGAGTTGGTAGGCCTGTACTTTGGCGTGCAGGGTTTCGTCGATCGTCGATGCGGTCAGGGTGGTGGTATTTACGCCGGCCACGAAGTGCGTGGCGAGGTGGTTGCCCTGCTTGTCGAACACGGCGATATGGTAGCTTTTGAAATTTTTGGTGAATCCGCGACCGGTGTTATACAGCACAGCGTAGTTTTCCTGCGTTTCGAAAGCGGCTACCGGCTCCGGGTAAACCGGCATGCGGCTGTAGCGGGCGCTTTCTTCGAGCATGGGAAGAAACTGGTAGTATTCCCAGGCCAGGCGTTTGGCTTTCGGCGCGGCAGCGCGTTTTTCCATTTGCGCCTGCAAGTCGTCGGCACTGAAGGTGTAGGGGAGGCTGGCTTTGGGGAACTGCGCCAGGAAGTCCTGGAACGTCGGTTCGTCCGGGTTGCCGTTGTTGTTCATGGAATTGTTTGCGTTCATGGGAACGAGGCAAACAAAGAGAAAGACCGGGATTAAGAAGATTGATTTCATTGTAAAGATCGGTTTTGGTTTTTGTTGTGTGAGTATGTTGAGGCGGCTACTTTCTCATTTATTCTGGCCGGAAAGATTTGCCGCGGGATTAAAAAAAACCTGCAAGGAGAATCACTCGCTTGCAGGTATATTTTCAAACCGCGTGCCAAAAACGACCTGCCTATGTTTTTTTAACTTTTGAAGCCTTGCCGGAGGCTTTTTTTACCGCGACCGGGGTATCGTTTCCGGCCATTAGTGTCGGCAAGACGCCATTCGATGCTCCACGAACGTAAGTTCCCCAGGTTAAATTGTTTCCGCCCTCTTTGTGGCTGAGGGCTTTTTCAATGGCCAGGTTTGCAGCATTTTCCACCACCCATTCAAAGTTTTCTTCCCCTACCGAATGCACGTCGGCATCGGGGGCCGGGTTGCAAAAATCGATCGCGTACGGAATGCCGTTCCGGATGGCAAATTCGACGGTGTTGAAGTCGTAACCCAGCGCCTCGTTTAGTCGCAACACGTAGTCATGCATCAATTCGCGCAGGGCTTTGGGTACTTTATGATCGGCCACATAGCGGGTGTGGTGCGGGTTGCGCGGCTCGTAGTCCATGATCCGCACCTGTTTGCCGCCCAGGCAATAACAGCGGAAGTAGGCGTCGAAGTCGATGGCTTCCTGGAGCAGCATGACCAGGGTGCCGGTTTCGTTGTAGGCGGTAAAAAACTCGTCGAAATTGTGCACTTTATACACGTTTTTCCAGCCGCCGCCGGCGTGCGGTTTCATAAAGAGGGGAAATCCGCCCAGGTATTCGATCATTCTTTCCCAGTCGAGCGGGTATTTCAGGTTGCGGAAACTTTGTCCGCTGGTGTCGGGCGGCATTTGTTTGGAGGGCAGCAACACGGTGCGGGGCACGGGCACGCCGATTTTGGTGGCCAGGCAGTTGTTGAAGTACTTTTCGTCGGCGCTCCACCAAAAGGGATTGTTCAGTACGGCAGTGCCGTTCAAGGCGGCGTTTTTCAAATAAGCCCGGTAAAAAGGCACATCCTGACTGATGCGGTCGAAAATAACCGCGTAGGGCGTGGGCTCGCCCTGCATCAGTTCTTCCACCAGGGCGCGTTCCGCGTGCACTCCTTTTACGTTTTTGCTGTTGATCCGCTCGACAACAGCCTCCGGGAAACTATTCTCCTTGCCGTGTAAAATTCCGATTTTCTTCATTCGTTTTGCGTTTTGAATCAATAAGGTACGGTTTAGGCAGTTTATGAGGTTTAGATGGTTTAGATGGTTTAGATGGTTTAGATGGTTTAGATGGTTTAGATGGTTTAGATGGTTTAGATGGTTTAGGGCTGCCAATATACATAAGAGGATTATTCCGTATGTTTTAATCCTCAATAATATCGCTGATGGCGGGTTTTTGTGTTTTGCGCTGCACTTTTACCTCTTTTTTAATGGTTTGCAGTTTCACCTCCTGACCTTCGAAGCGGGCATACAGGGAAACCTGGAACTCTCCGGTTTTTTGATAAATGTATTTCAATTCGCCGTCAGTAAAGGCCCGTCGTCCGCTGCCGTCGCCCGGATCGAGTTCATAAACGGCGCCCTGGGCGAAATTGGTCATGCGGAATACGAAAGGCTGACCCACTTCCGGGTATTCCTCATTCCGGGTCACCAGCTCGCCGGTAATCTTTTGGATTGGCGCCGACACGGCCTCCGGTGCGGTGTTGTTCTGCGCGCCGGATTGCACCATAGAGCGCTCATCGGAAAGGGAGTTTGTGTTTTTCCGGCCAAATTGCAGCGCCAGCAGGCCCGCTACGCCAATCAGCGCCACGAGCGCCAGCAAAATGAGCTCCCGGTTTTTGCCGGCGGGTTTTGTCATTTGTTCCGTCATAAATAGTTTGTTGAAGTGGTTGAATTCGTGGAAGTGTTTACCCCCTGTCTACTAAATTTTAAAAGTTGAGTAAACGTATTCCCCGTTAATTTGGCGCAAAAATACAACCCGCGGCCCACACTACCCGACATTTTAAAAAAGAGGATATTTCGGGAATGGACTTGTCCGGAATGAGCCGGCAAAATACCGCGACTTTGAACCATAAAATCCGGTACTCGATTTCCGCATCTGACCATGACCTT
>JAKLJF010000504.1 GCA_023151335.1 Thermoanaerobaculia bacterium
TGTTTGGCTGCAACCGGTCATGGTGCCGCACTGGGAGCGTGGCGCCGCCGAGCAGGTTCAGGTCGTGAATTCCAAAAAATTCGGCACCTTCAAACTGAACGCCCTGGCCCTCGGCGGCTCGGTCGGCACCGGCGGCAAAAGCATCAGCGGCGAAGTGATTGAAGTGAAAAATTGGGAAGAACTGGACGCGTATGGCGAACGCGGCACCCGCGGCAAAATCGTGTTTTACAACCGCCCGATGGATCCTACCCGCATCCGCACTTTCGAAGCCTACGGCAGCGCGGTCGACCAGCGTTCCAGCGGGGCCGTCCGGGCCGCCAAATACGGCGCCGTGGGCGTACTCGTGCGCTCCATGAACCTCCGGCTCGACGACTATCCCCACACTGGCGCCATGCGCTACGATTCCAGTTATACCCTCATACCGGCAGTTGCCATCAGTACCAACGACGCTGAAAAACTCAGCGCCCTGCTCCGCGCCGAAAGCAAAGCCAGCGTGTCGATGCGACTCGACTGCCGCACGTTGCCGGACGTGCTCTCCTACAATGTGATCGGTGAAATTCGCGGCTCGGAAAAACCCAACGACATCATCGTGGTAGGCGGCCACCTCGACAGCTGGGACGTGGGTCACGGCGCACACGACGACGGCGCCGGCTGCATGCAAAGTATGGATGTGCTGCGCTACTTCCGGCGCATGGGCTACCGGCCCCGTCACACCATCCGTTGCGTGCTTTTTATGAACGAAGAAAACGGTCTGCGCGGCGGACGCGAATACGCCCGTGAGGCCGGGCGTAAAGGCGAATTTCACCTCTGCGCCATCGAGAGCGACGCCGGCGGCTTCACGCCCCGCGGCTTTTCCTTCGACGCCGACGACGCGGTGATCGGCCCGTTTTTTGAAAAAGTATCCGAATTTCAGGAACTGCTCGCGCCTTACGGCCTCACCCTTACCCGGGGCGGTTCAGGCGCCGACATCGGTCCGCTGAAAGGGCAAAAAGGCCTGCTCAGCGGTTATAACCCCGACTCGCAGCGTTATTTCGACTACCATCATGCGGCCACCGATGTGTTCGACGCGGTGAACAAACGCGAACTGGAGTTGGGGGCGGCAAGTATGGCGGCATTGGCATATCTGCTGGATAAATACGGCTTGTAACTATCCCGCATAAAATTTTAAACAATCGTTACACAGGCATTTACCGCCGAATTGCTTTAGCAAGGTTTCCTTTGTGGCCGGGTGCAGGTTGGGGAACCGTTCCCAACAGTCGTTTGGGCTGTAGTTGATAAATCCTTTGTTGCAGCGCGGGCAGGTTTGCATGTACACTTCTTCCTCTTCTACCCAGGCCGCCTCTACCCGGCCACCAAGGGGCGGATTGAGTTTCTTTACGCGTACTTTAAGCGCCATCATGCCAGGAAACTGATCTTTCATCCGCTGGATAATTTTAGCCAGCACGGTTTCAATCAGTTGTTTGGGCTGTTGCATCTCGAGTTTGCACAATTGAAAAACGGATTCGTAGTTCACCGTGGCTTCCAGTTTGTCCGATTTAGCCGCCACGGCGGTAACGGCGGTTTGAATATAAACATCCACTACGTAGTCGGTGCCTATTTTTTGCTCCGCTTCATACACGCCGTGATAGGCGTAAAATTTCATTCCTTCCAGTGCGATGACGGCCATGTTCGAAGATTGAATAAATGAAAAGGAGGAGATTATTCGCCCAGCAGTTCCTGGAGCAGGTCGCGTTTGTTGGCTACCGCGGGGCAACGGCTGACCAGCACGTCATTTAAGGAGTCCAGCTCGGCCGGTTTCAGGTGGCCGAATTCTGCCACTATGGTGGCGGCACATTCCCTGGCTTTGTCGTACTCGGTCTGCATTTGTTGAAAATAGGCGCTGAGCCGGGCCGGATTGGCCGTATCCGCCTGCCGGTTCAGCACAGCCAGCTGCGCGGTACACTCGCAGTAAGCGACAGCCAGTTTTTGGTACCGGGTTTCCGACGTTGAGGGGGACGTACAAGTGGCGAAAACGAGCAGGAGCATACCTGTTACAAAAAGCCTCATGTAAAAAGCAATTTAGCAGGGGGTAAAGATAGCTGTTTAAACCTTAACCGTTTTCCATTTCCCCTTTCTGAATACCCAAATAGCAGCCACGGCCAATACCGATTCGGCAATGACAATACTGTAATACACCCCGGCCTGCCCCCACCCGAGGTATAACGCCAGAAGCCAGGCCAAAGGCGTTTCGATCAGCCAGAAACAAATAAAATTCAGAACAGTGGGGGTTCGGGTATCGCCCGCTCCGTTGATAGCCTGGGAAATGATCATGCCATAACCGTAAAAAACATATCCGGCGGCCATAATGCGCAGGGCCATCGATCCTGCATTTAATGTTTCGGGTTCCGCTGTGAACAAACTGATAAAAAATGGCGCGCCGGTCAGATAGATAACGCCAACGCTGGCCATAAAGATCATGTTGAAATATCCGGCACGCCAGGCCGATTTTTCAGCGCGCTCAGGGTGACCGGCGCCCAGGTTTTGTCCAACCAGCGTGGCCGCGGCATTGGCCATACCCCAGGAAGGCAGGATCGTGAAAATAATGATCCGGATGGCGATGGTATAACCGGCTGTTACCTCTTTACTGATCTGCCCCAGGATGTAGATCATAAAAATCCAGCTGGCCGAAGCGATCAGGTACTGGCCCGTACTGCCCGATCCGATCGTAAGCAAACGGCGGATGATTTCCCAGCGCGGCTTGAGATAGCGCAGATGTATCCGGATGATCTTACCGACGCTGAAAAGGTGATACAATTGGTATAATACCCCGGTCGTCCGGCCAATCGTTGTAGCTACCCCGGCGCCCAGCACGCCCATTTCAGGGAAAGGGCCATAGCCGAATATCAGCAAAGGATCCAGGATAATATTCACCGCGTTGGCGATCCACAGGGCGCGCATGGCCGTTGCGGCGTCGCCGGCGCCGCGGAAAATGCCGTTGAGCATCCAAAGCAACAGGATGGGCAGGTTGGCGGTCAGCATCAGGCGGGTAAAATGTTCGCCAGTCTCCGCCACGCTGCTGTCCTTGGCCATAAGTTGCAGAATATCTTTTGCAAAAAAGTACCCTGGCACGGCGATCAGTGCCGAGAGAATCAGGGCAATCACGATGGTTTGCGCCCCGGCCACCGCTGCTGCCCGGCGGTTGCCCTCGCCTACCCGCCGGGCTACCACTGCCGTGGCTGCCGCGCTCAATCCAATGGCAACGGAATAAATGAGGGTAAGCACCGATTCCGTCAGACCAACGGTGGCCACTGCATCGGTACTGATTTTAGCAACAAAAAAGGCATCTACCACTGCAAACAGCGACTCCATCGCCATTTCCAGGATCATCGGAATGGATAACAGCACGATTGCGCGGTCGATACTGCCGCTCGTAAACTCCTGTTCCTCGCCTTTGATGGCTTGTCGCAATACCCGGCCCAGGCGTTGCAAGCGGGTTTCTGTTTTTGTATCTGATAGCATCTTTTAGCGTTAACGCAATTCCGGAATATTTAGGTTTCTGGTTAGAGGGTTTCTGGTTAGGGGGTTGGAAGGTTTCTGGTTAGAGGGTTAGGGTATAGCCACTCGACGGGAATAAAAATTGCGTATGGCTTGACCTAAACCATTGTTCGCCAAATAAAGTTCCGCGCGGATTCCAACCAAGTCTCCGTAACTTTGTTTTTGCTTCAAAACCTTCTAACCAGTAACCCCCCAAACCAGAAACCTTCAAAAGTTATGCACATCGCCGACCTGCTTCACCGCGCCCTGAATCTCGAATGGCTTTCCCCGGAAGAAGGCGTTTTTTTGCTGGAAAACGCATCTACGGCAGAACTGATGCACGTGGGTAACCGCCTGCGGCAACACCACGTACCGGGCAACGTGGTGACCTGGATCATCGACCGCAACTCGAACACGACCAACGTGTGCATTGCCAATTGTAAATTCTGCAACTTTTACCGGCGGCCCGGGCACGAGGAAGCGTATATCACCACCATAGAAGAATACAAGCAGAAAATTGAGGAAACTTTCCGGCTGGGGGGCGAACAATTGCTCCTGCAAGGCGGCCACCATCCGGATTTGGGTTTGCAGTTCTACACAGACCTGTTCCGGCAGTTGAAGGAATTATATCCCAACCTCAAATTGCATGCGCTGGGCCCGCCGGAAGTAGCGCATATCAGCAAACTGGAGGGTATGTCGCACTACGACGTGCTCAAGGCCCTGCATGAGGCCGGACTCGATTCCCTGCCCGGGGCAGGGGCCGAAATTCTCAGCGACCGCGTACGCCGCCTGATCTCCAAGGGTAAATGCGGCGGCGAGGAATGGCTGAATGTGATGCGCGCCGCTCACCGGCTCGGCCTCACTACCTCGGCCACTATGAT
>JAKLJF010000505.1:0-4112 GCA_023151335.1 Thermoanaerobaculia bacterium
ACTTCGGATTTTGCAGTGTAATCGGTGGCGTACCGAAAAAACATTGGTCTATGGTGAGATTTGGGATCGGTGGTGCAAAATCGGTAATGTCCTGCAATCCCTTTATTTCACAGCGAATACACGCTTGTTCGCAAAAGGGAGCGCCCGGCTGATCCGGACCGCAACCGCTAAACTGGGCGGTTAGTGGTTGGACAAATGAAAAGAGGAAGAGGAGAAAAATGGTCAGAGATCGTCTCATAACTCGGTTAAATTAGATGATGAAGAACAATATAAAAGGATTATTAAGAGCCGGTTTAAAGGAGAAGCGCTGCAAAGGAAGTACACGAAGTTTGTCCGCCGTTTACAGCAGGCGTCCAAAAGTAGGGGACTGCCCACAAGAAGCCAAATAATTATGAGACTCCGCTATATCTGCGACATTTCAGCCTACCATTTTCGGCGTAATCCGGCCCCGCCTGGAGCGATTGCCCGCCAAAATACTGCTTATGGAAACAGCGCCTCCACCACGGCGCGTTTGCGCGAGCGGGCGACCGGAATTCGCGCCTGCCCGATGAGCAAGGCATCGCCATCGAGCTGTTGCACCCGCTCCCGGCAAACAATGTATGACTTATGTACCCGGAGAAAATGGGTGGGCGGAAGCGTTTTTTCCAAATTATTTAACCGCTCCAGGGTGATGATCTTATCCCGGTTGGTATAAATTTTCACATACTCTTTCCAGCCTTCAATATATTGTATTTCATCAAAGGGGATCTTGATCCATTTCCGGTCGGCTTTTACGGTGAGATGGCCGGCAGGGCCGGCAGGCGCCACCCGAAGACGCAGCAGCTCACGGGCTTTTTGCACCGCATGTTCAAAACGTTCGAAGGAAAATGGCTTCAGTAAATAATCTGCCGCATCCAGGTCAAAAGCCTCGTGCGCGTGCTGGGAATAAGCCGTGGTAAAAATAGTAACCGGTTTGTATGAAATATGGCGCAACAGACCCAGACCACTCAGCACGGGCATCTGAATATCCAGAAAAAGCAAATCGACCGGCTCGTTTTGCAGTATTTCTATGGCGCGAACGGGACTCCGGCATGAAGCCACCCATTCCAGATCCGGCACCCGCCGGACAAACTGTTCCAGAAGCGCCAGGGCAAAGTGTTCATCGTCGACAAGCAGACAGCGGATGGGCATGCGATTGCGGATTACGGATTGCGGATTACGGATTGTCCCGAGGACTCGGGACAATCCGCAATCCGCAATCATATTTCCATTTCTGCCACAAAGATACTTCCCCGCACACCGGCTTCAAAACGATGGCGCCTGGGGTAGTTCAATTCCAGACGCCGGCGTACATTGCTGAGGCCGACACCGCCGGTCTCATCTTTCTGGCGGTTTTCCGGATCGAAGGAATTTTCGATCCGGAACAACAGGCGGTTGGAGGCGTTTTGCAGGTTGATGTTCAGGAAAGCGTCGGGGCGGGTGTCCAGATCGCCGTGTTTAAGGGCGTTTTCCACCAATGGTAATAACAATACCGGCTCGATGAACCGTCCTTCCGCGGTATTTTCAACCTGAAACCGGATGTTGAGCGGGTGTTCCGATTTCAGTTGAAACAGTTCGAGATAGGCGTGTATCTGGGCGATCTCTTTTTCCAACTGCACCTGTGCCGCCTGTCCGTCGTAAGTGACATAGCGCAGTAAATCACTGAGACGCAACACCATATCGGCGGTGCGGGGATGCTGCAGGGTGGCTGCCGCGTAAATGTTGTTCAGCGTATTGAACAGAAAATGCGGGTTGATCTGTGCCTTCAGATAGTTGAGTTGTGCCTCGGTGTGGCGAATCTCCAGGTCCCGGTGACGCAATTCAAGGGTGTGCCGGTTTTCCAGTAGCTGATATAACGTACTGAATAACAAGAGCAAAAAAAAGGAAAGCGCGTAGGCGATAAACATTCGTTTGCCGCCATCCGGAGGTATTTGATTGTTTTGAAAAATGCTGCCGCCGAACAGGCGCAATTCCGTCCAGGTGCGCAAGGCCGCCGCCCCCAGCCACAACACCAGCGTAATGACGATCAGCAGGCCATAACGCCCGGTTTCGAAATACCGGTTCACCACAATTTTGGCATTTCCATAAAACAGTGCCAACAGAAATGCCATGTTGAGCGCGGTACGGTACAGGCCCTCCACCGGCCCGCGCAGGCCGCTGATCAGTGAATAAAACAACAGGGCAACCATAAACCATCCCACCACGTGGGTGGTCAGGCGGGCACGGCCGGAAAGCAGGGCGTGAAGCATATGGATTGCGGATTACGGATTGGTCCGGATGAACTTTTTTGAAAGCATACCGCCATCTGTTGTCTGTATCTGCACCAGGTACACACCCGGCGGCAGGTCTGCTGCCGTGGTCTCCTCCCGGTAAATACCCGGCGCGGCATCACGGCGTAATGCGAAAATTTTGAGTACCCGGCCATTCTGGTCCAGAATGCTGGCCATAAGGCCGGTGGGTTGTTTCAATTCGTATTCCACGAAAAATTGGCCGGTGGCGGGATTGGGGAATACCCGCAAGCCCGCCAGTTGCCCGTTGTCCACCACTCCGGGAATGGCTGTGGTCAGCAGGGTACTGTCCAGTACGATGTTTTCGTCGCCGTTTTGGTACGACATGTACAGAAAGTAAACCAGCATCATTTCGTCGGTAGTGGCTTCGCCCAGCGAAACGTTTTTGGGTGGACTGGAAGGATTGTTGGGATTATTCGACGTGTTATCGTAAGTAGCGAATGCATGCAATTTGCTGCCTTGCGGAATTTTTTGCACTTTTTGAAAAGTATAGTTGCCCTGCCAGTGAAAATCCCACTCCGGAATCCGGATCAGCGGGATGGTGTCGCCTGCCGGGTCGACGCCGAAACACTCGATACTTTTTCCGATCAGGTGCATGTGCGGCGCCACGGCGATCATTGAGCCGTCGATGGGTGAAGTGAAGCGGGCGTGAAAGGTTTTTACCGAATTGGCCGGGATAAACAAGGGCCCGTTCTGCAGCGACGGCGCCACGTGGTTCAGCAGCGGCGCCATCGATACCTCCCGTATACCCTGGTTGGTGGGCGTAAAAAAGAGGTTGACCGTCGATACTTCGCTCATGCCGTAAGCGCTGGCCGGAAAATGCACCTGAAATACCAGGTCGGCGCCGGCATTCAGTTTGATGCCCATGAACGGCGGCAACAACCGTGGCCTCGAACCCGGCACCCAGGCGCCTACCAGGCGCGCGCCGGGCACCCCGATACCGCCAAAACTGACATAGCCTGCCTCCGGCGTTTGCTGGTCGAGTGTGCGGGCCTGACCGCTTAAGTCTTCGAACACTAATACGTGATGCACCGCCTGGTGATTGCCCGGAATGATTTCCAGTCCGCGCAAAAAAGCGGTTTGTGTCAACCCCGCGGGGACCACGAAACAACGGTATTCATCCTGCGTCGCTTTCATGGTATGCGGGGGCGTATGCAGCACCAGATCGGGTGTGCCGATTTCCGAACCGCCGGGAAAAACCGGGTCGGCCGGCGCCTGGGCCAGGTCGCCGGCATGCGCACCGCTGGCCACCCAGTCCTGGATGGTCTGGATTTCGGCGTCGCTCAGCACGTTTTCGCCGGCAAAATGGCGGTAAGCCGGGTCGGCTTTCCAGGGCGGCATTTGCCGGGTTTCGGTCATGTACCGGATGGAATTTCTAAACAAATAGGCATTGTTGTAACCCACCAGTGAAAAATGTCCGATCCCACCGTCGCGGTGGCATTTTACGCAGTGATCGTACAGAATGGGGGCAACATCGTTGGCCCAATTGACCGTTTGGGCCGCGGCGCCGGCGCACAGGACGGCCAGGAACAGGAAGACAGGGAAACGTTTAGACATGCGAACGGGTATCTTGTTTTGTTCTGTGAAATGATTCAATTTCGTCGTGAATGGCCGCCACCTGTTCCTCGTTGTCGGGGCGAAAAGTCCCCATCCAGCGATCCCAGCAGCAAAAGTACAGGCTGTAATTGCCGCGGAACCGCTCGTGGTGCCGGTTGTGGTAAACCGAGCTGTTGAGCCAGCGACCCAGCGGGTGTTGGTAGATCTTTTTGGGAAACAACTCGTAACCCAGGTGCCCGTACACGTTGA
>JAKLJF010000505.1:4122-4386 GCA_023151335.1 Thermoanaerobaculia bacterium
CGCCTCGAGCGGTTGAAAGGAATAAGCAGCCCAGGGCGAAGGATTTACCGAGCGATGGTGCACCAGGTGTATGTGCCGGTTCAGCCAGGGTTGGTGCATCAGACGGTGTATCCAGTAAAAATAGGTATCGTGCAAAAACAACAGGACTGGTATGCTCAGCGCCAGGTACAAGATGCCATATTCCTGTATATCGGTGTAAAAACGGGTATACGAACGAAGGGGCGTACCCAGCCACAGCCAACCCATACCGGCAAAAATGACGGC
>JAKLJF010000506.1 GCA_023151335.1 Thermoanaerobaculia bacterium
CCGATACCGCCCCAACCCGCCGTGGGAGATACGAATTCGAGCGATTGCAGGCGGAAAGTAGATGGATTTTCCCCTATGAGTACCCAGTTAAGCCCGTTGTCGTTCGATTGATAGATGAAATTTTTACTGGAAGACGTACCGGTGTCGAAATAGCCGGCCACCATCAGATAGGTTCCGGGCAGGCCCGGTACCGTGCCAATGGAGGAGATACTAATATCGTCCACCGGCAGGGGCAGATTGAAGCCGGGAATCTCCTGCCAGGTAAGTCCGCCATCGGCCGTGTTGAAAAGGCGGGGATAAGGCAGCGCCGGGAAAAAACCGTCTGGGCCCGGCGTCGAGGCGAACAAGGCCACGGCTAAGCCGTGCTGCCCGTCGCTGAAATCGAGTATATTGGCCGATACGCCGGAGAATTGCATGTAAGTGGAAACGGTTTGCCAGGTTTTACCCTTGTCGGTGCTTTTTGATATTTTACCATCCACGGTGGGTATCCAGATGGTATCCCGGTAGGCATCGAACGATTCGGTTGGGATTAGAAAAACGCCGTTGTTGGCAGCCGGAAACGAATCCAACGCCGACCAGTTGACGCCGCCGTCGGCAGTATGGCGAAATTTGTTACCGCGTGCCATGACGCCGTTCTGCGCATCAAAAAAATGAACGGTAAACCCGGCGCCGGCGCCTTCGAATTGCAACTGCCAGGTGGCCCCGCCATCCTGCGTACGGTAAATCCGGCTTTTGGAGCGGTCGGCCCGGTAGTTCATCGACACCCAGGCCCGGTTGGCGTCGAGCGCCGAAATACCCCATATCACGTATCCTTCGGCGCCAGGAATCTGGCTGTATTTCCAGGTGGCGCCGCCGTCGGCGGTACGGGTGATCCATCCGCTCAGGGTAGGGGCGGAACTCCAGGGAAAAAGGTTGACGCCCGCCCAGTCCACCTGGGCATCGACAGCCCGGTGTGCATCGACGGAAAAGAAAGCGCCGAAAATTTTATCGGCCTGGGGCTCCCATTGGGCGTGTACGGTATGGTTTGCACAGAGGCAAAAAGTGAACAGGAGGAGATTTATGCTGTTTTTCATAGGAAAAATGGTTATTCAAAATAGAAATATTCAGTGGCTCGCGTTGGTACCCCGGTTCATTTTGGACGCCGGAAGCCAGCGGCGGGCGGGCGGCACGGGCTTACCGGTTGCCGGCCGGTCTATACCTGCACCATAGTTTATGTTCGGCGGGTTTTCACCTTTTAAACCTATGGGGGTATTCCAGTGATAGATGCAGGCCTGCTCCGCGCCGAAACCACCGAGGCCGGCCCAACCATGCCGCTCCGATTCAAAATGGAGGGCAAAACCGGCATAATTAAGAGCAGGCTCCTGGCCTTTCAGACTCCAGGTGACGCCGGAATCTTTGCTTAGCCAGGTTTGCGCGATGTTCAGATTAAAATCAGAACACTGTACCACATACCAGCCCGGCTTGCCGGGTATCGCCTCGACGGCCTCCACGGTGGCCACTTCACCGGCCACGGGTGGCGGCGGCGTGATCTGGGACCAGGTAAGTCCGCCATCGGCCGTGGTGAAAAACCGGGGCGGATAAAAATAATAAGGGCTTGCCGCCATACCGTTTTGACCATCCGCAAAGCTGATCATGGAGAGAATGTCGTCATTGCCTAAAAACGGCAGGTCGATCAGGTCCCAGGTTTGGCCTTTGTCGGTGCTTCGGGCTAATTGCTGTAACACCGTGGTGACCCACAAGGTGTTGCCCAGCGCAGTGTACGACCCTGCAAGGGGCAGGTACAACATGGAATCGGGCAGGCCCAGGGCGCCTTCCCCCGACCACGTGGTTCCGCCATCGGCGGTGTAGCGGTAATAATTCCGGTTGAGGGCCACGCCGTTCAGCGGGTCGAAGAAATGCACAATGCCCCCAGCGCTCCGGTCTTCCAGTTGCAGCTGCCAGCTGAGTCCGCCGTCGGTGGTGCGGTAAAGGCGGTGGCGATTAGGGTCGTCAAACCAGATCAAAGACGCCCAGCAAGTGTTTGCATCCAATGCGGCGATCGAACCGATCAGGTAGCCTGCCGTGCCGGGAATCGTGTCGTATTCCCAGTTGGCGCCGCCGTCGGTGGTTCGGATGACCCAGGGGCGCAGGGTGGGTACCGTCGTGTAAGAAGACGTGCTTGCGCCGGCCCATACCGTGTTGGAGTCGGTAGCCTGCAGGGTTTGCACGGCAAAATAAGGACCGAAGATACTGTCTGCTTGCGGAGTCCATTGAGCCTGCATGCCGGTGGGAAAGCCGGAAAACAACAGGCAAAACAAGAGCAGGGCGCCGGGGCGCCGGGTGGGTGTGGGTAGCATGGTCGTTTATAATTTAATTCAGAATGGAGGGATGAGCCGTCAGAGCTTATCTATATCTTCAATGATGATGTAAGATGAAATTTGCCCCATTTTATGGGTCACTATTTTAAGGCTGAATTTCACGCCCGATCCAGGCCATGCGAATTGCAGTTCAACCGAGGTAGCCGAACCGGAAATGGCAGATTGCAGAGATAACCGGTTCTCCGGGGTCCGATCATTGGTTTGATAGAGTTCAACATCATAGCTGGAAGCGCCTCCGGCGGGCGTATGCCAGGTAAGCAGTACTTCACGCATGTTGCCCCCGATCTGAACGGCATTTCCTTTTTTGACATCGGTAACATTATTATTACCGTAAATAGTTGTCGGTACCAAATTTTCCATCGTTAAAATATTTAAAACGAAGATGATGGCTTTTACAAAAAGATTTAAATAACATTTTTCCCTATTTTTCACCCCGCTTTTTTGTGCTACTTCAACACCGATAACTTCCGCAGTTTATGCAGGAATCGCTTTTAGTACAAACGCTGGCTGCCCTGAAGCGCCAGGAGCGCCAGGAAATGCATACCTTTCTGCATTGCCCTTTGTACAACGGTGGAAAACACGCGCGACAAATACTGGCCTTGTTCACCCTTTTAGCAGGTTATATCGAGCAAAAAAACGGGGCCATTCCTGAAAAAGAGGCGGTTTACGAAGCCCTTTTCCCCGGAAAAACCTACCGGCAGGGTTATTTCGAAAACCTGATGTCGGAGCTCATGGCACTCTTGCGACAGTTCCTTACCCAGCGGGAGATCGAATTGCGTTGGGGGCCGGCATTCGAAAGCGTGGCCATGGCTCGTTTTTACCGGGAGCGGGGGTTGCAGGAGCGTGCCAAACAAACGATCCATCGTGCGAAAACAGAGCTGGCAAACCCCTCCGTTGACCTCGATGAACGCCGCTTGCTGGCGTTTTGGCGGGAGCAGGAAATCTCTTTGCAGGAGTGTCTGAACAATCAGCGGAGAGGCGATCTGAATGTTCCGGGCACTTTACATGCGCTCACTGTTTTCTATGGCCATAAACTGTTGGAATTGGCTACCGTATTGTATCAACAGCAACGTGTTGTCCCGGAACTTCAATCGGACTGGGAGCCATTTATTGATCAATTCCGGGAGATACTTCGGGTGCATGCGCATTTTGACGATCCTGCCATTTTTATGTTGGATGAAGCATTAAAATTCCTGAAAACCAGACCTGAAAACCCTAAAATGGCACTGGAACAATTTCTCCTGTTGTTCAGAAAATACGAAGCGGCCCTGTCGCCCACGCTTCAGAAAATTTTGGCCGCGTATACCCGGAATTTTTGCGTTCAGTATGGTAATTTACTTGATGGCGCATTTCGGCTGACGCTTTACAAAGAACACCTGGAAAAAGGCTGGTTGTATGAACAAGGTAAATTGCAACCCACTACATTTATCAATTTGGTCAATATAAGCCTCAGCCTCGGCGATGATGAATGGCTTTGGGTGTTTCTACAGGCACATAAGGCCAAAATTGAAGGCGAGCAGGCGAATTACCTTGAATTATATGGCCTTGCGCGATATTATTTTCAAAAGCAGCAATGGGACAAAGTAGAGGAAAGCATATTGGAAACCCGGAAGCTGCCTAAACTTTCGGATGCCGGCCTGGAAAAACTCATGCGGATTCTGGAAATAAAAACCGGTTATGAGCTGGCGCCGGAAGCGGATCGGTTAGAAAATTCACTGAATAATTTCACCATGTTTCTTCAAAGAAATAAACGCATACTGATCGAAAAACATCGGATCATGGATAAAAATTTCATCACTATAGTCCGGCGGATGATTCGATTTCACGGGCAAACCGACTTTAAAAAACGAGAAGTGGAAAATCTTCAAAAAACCGTAAGCCAGGTGGCAGATCTATCCTACCCACTGGCAGAACGCGGATGGCTGCATGAGAAACTTATTGCCCTTCAATCGATTACGCCGGGTAAGCGGTAAATTGCATTTATAAAAAATTAATTCAACAACCTCAACAAATACTC
>JAKLJF010000507.1 GCA_023151335.1 Thermoanaerobaculia bacterium
GGCGGAAGTTGGGAAAGTGGGGGAGGCCGTTGAACGGGTATTCGAGCTGATAATAGTTTTGCTCGAAGGCGCAGGCTGTTCCGGCCCGTTCGGGGTGTTTCATACGGTGCAGGCAATTCTGACCGTTGTAAGGACGGCAATAAATTATTCCGTCGGGGCCGAGCTCCATGTTACCAATACTTCCGCTCAATGGGCAAAGCGGTGGGTCTGCTTCTGCGATATTAATCATGCTGCCGGCAAGGTCTGAAGCCCATGAATCGAACTGCAAAAGCCGCCGCGCTTCTGCAGCATAGATGTAACGACTATCAGCAGACCAAGCCAGACCTGCTAAAATTTCAATATCGGCATTGTCCTGTATTTCGACGTGGATGGGATTGGAAAGTATACCCGTACATCGATCGAAATCAAAAACATATAAATCATTCTGTGCGTCAAAACGGGCTAATTTGGAACCATCAGGCGAAAAAACAATTTCGCCCCCAAATACGACGGATGTATCTACTGAGCCGATCTCCTGATACCTCGATTCAATTCCACCAGGTGTCAGCAGGATCAAATAATACCGATTGCTGAACATTTTGGCTGTTATAACCCACCAGTCACGGCCGTTAGCGTGCCGTACCGCGTGAACGCCTTGGTGGTGAATGGTGTCGGAGACCAATACTTCATTTTTTATAAGTGTTTTCCCGTTGCCATTATTTGCAGACATGTCAACTACTGTATGCAATACGTTTACCACATGCAACGGATCAACCAAAGGTAAATGAAATAAGTGAAATAAATTATAGCTATGAGGAGATGGTAAAAGAATCATACTATTTTCGAGTCGATATCCTCGATTTTGGGCGCAAGAAAGGTCATACAACAACCCAGGGTTCAATCCTTGACTATTTTCAATTTTTACCCCATTTGAGGTCTCGATATAGCAGCCATTGCTATAAATAAATAAATCTCCGATAGAATCACATATAGAGCAATTGGTTTGCCCGAGTGAAATTGGCTGTTGTGTGTATGTGATTTGAAGCGAATCGTTAAATTTAAAGAAAATACGGTTGGATAATACCTCTGAGGAAAAACGATAGCCCAATGCCCATACATTGTCTTCTTTTTGGGCATTTGCAATGAGAATATTAGCTACCATTAATATAAAAGTATGTAAACGTGCCATGATTTTACAAAATAATTCAGAGACTATGCAGCGTCCGGGTCTGCATAGTCTCTGAACAGTGTGAAAACTTAGCGTTTGATAAACTGCAATTTACGGGTTGCCAGTATCTTATTGTCAAGTGACAACAACTGTATATGATACAGTCCCTGAGGCAAATGCTCCAGATTGACATAACCATTCGTACTCGTCAAAATTACGACTTCCTGGCCCAATGCGTTGAATACCCGTACTTGAACGGATTGCTCACCCGTACCGGCCCAATAGACTTGCCTTGTCGTCGGATTCGGGTAAAGCAAAATGGAAGAAGCCTGGCTCAGAGTTTCTTTTTCTTGCCGCCGTTCCTCTGCAAGGGAGCACAGTTCATTATCATCAAAGCTCACCCCGGTAAGATATGCCACTATAGCCCTCGCCTCGTACACCGCGTCGCCTCCTTCCAATGGGCATTGCTCCGCGATGGACTGACAGAAACGGCGGCATTAAGCGTCAGCAAGCTTTGAATCTGTGTTTGACGGTCCTGTGCCAGGTCGTCCCAGTATTCCCCGTAATCGTTCTGTGCCTCTTCGCTTTCGTCCACCGCGTCTTCGTATTGCCCCTGGTTCACGGAGGCGCCCGCCTGCCGGAGACTGTCCATGGTGCTTAACTGCGCAATTTTAGCGCGCCATTCAAGGCGGTAATCTTCGAGGAGCGAGTCCTCAACGGCGCTCAAAGAAAACAGTTTGGCCCTTTCTTCGGCGATATAAGCCAGTTTGCCGGTCGAAAGATTTTCATGAGCATCTACAAAATCCCCGAACTCCGTGGCATAGGTCTCTATGGCCGGTTGGCGCAGTATTTTGCGGTACAAGCGGAAGGCGCCTTTCCAGTTCATCTCGTCCTCGAACAGGTCAGGATATAATTTATCCGTGGCAAGCGCTTCATCCAATTTGGTTGGCAAGTCGCTTTCCATGATCCGGGGCGGTAACGGGAATGGGAAAGAACACGCGGCGCAGTCGTCGAAGGTGGTACCGGGTTCATTTTCAAACCAACCAGAGGAAGGAAATACCGCGGGATTCAATGCCGCGTTGGCAGTACCATTAACAAAAAAAGGAGATAGAGTAGGACTACTAAAATTCCGCCCTCCCAGACAACTCCCCGTAACCGCGTCTAAATCCCACAAATTCCCGCGGTGCGACTGTTCTCCGATGTAAGCGCCGGGGTCAATTTGCAGCCCGGTACAGTGGTCGTTAAAACTATTGCCCCGCACGGCATCGGTGAATTCGGCCAGGTCGCGGAACAGCAAGCCAATATCGGTATTGTCCACGCAGTTGCACTGGTAGGTGTTGGCGAAACCTCCGCTGCTCTGGATGGCCGTGCTCGTGCCCAGGCTTGCGGCAGCCTGGGTGACGGTGTTGGCTGTCAGACCGCTGAACATCGCGCCCTCCGCCGATATACCCTTGTAGACGCCCGGCTGCGCCAGGTTGCTGACGGTGTTGGCATCAATACTCCCGGAAAAGCCGTTGCGGTACAGGACGCCGACGCCGCCCACGCTCATGGTCACGGTGTTGCCATCTACTTCCCATCCGTCGGTTGCGGCAGGTTGCGGCACGGTCTGGCCCGGCAGCGGGGTATAACCCAGACCGGCCTCATTCATCTCGATACCGCCGGTCAGCCCGTTGGCGCTGGTCAGCCCGGTAGTGATCGTCACTTCGTTATTCCGGATTACGCTGCTATAATGCAGCGGTTCATTCAACCCCGAACGGATGCCGAACTTGCGGGCGGTAATGGTATTGCCGTCGATGATAATGTCCCGTTTCGGGCTGTAGGCCACGTCGATGCCCACGTCCAAGTTGGTCATCGTGACGTTTTCCACGTTTAGCGCGTAACTTTGGGCGAGTATGCCGGTTTTGCAGTTGTTGAAAGTCATATTTGTCCAGAATTCGTTGATGTTGAACCAGTAAGACGGGCCTTTGCCCGCCAGCCGGATGCCGTGACCCTCGAAGGGATAGGCCGGGGTTTGGTCGGCGCTGTTCATATCTGTAAAAGTCATATTGCCGATACTGCCGGTCGAGTTGTAGGCGACTATGCCGTTGGCCAGCGATGAAAACGTGGTAACGCCGAAGACGTTGAAGTCGCGGTACCCATTCAGTCGTATACCGCAAAAGCCTCGGCTTTCCACGGTTTCGGGCATGCCGGGATAGGGTTCCTTCAGCGCGCCCGCGGTAGAAAAGATATTGCCGTCAAGGGCGTCTATACGCACCCGCCCAAGGTTGCTGCCCATGTCAAAATTCAGACCGATGTAGTTATTTGTAAAATTGTTGTCGCTCAGGCTCAAACTGGAATTGGGCATAGCGTTAATCCCGAACCGGCAATCGGCAACTATCGAGTTTTGCATCTGTAGTTTGGTCAAAGGGGCGCCCGAAGTATTTTGGGGGTCTACGACAATGCCTTCGGCAAGTTCCGTGCCCGGACAGGTATGGATATTGGCCTCCTTGACGAACAGGTTCGGGGTTGTACTCCCGGTAGCCTGGTTGGTTGCAATCCGGATTCGGGCGCCGGGCATGAGGGTTATATCCCGAAGGATATTGCCGTCGCCCTCTATTTGGGCCGGTATGTCGATCACCAGTTCGTCGGCTATCAAAAGATCGGGCAATACATTGGCTGCGCCCGGCCCCGAAGGGAATACAATGATGCCGTCGGCGACCAACTGGGCCAGGCTTGTGATCGGGAAAGGCCGGAGGTCGACGAAGGTAGTGGTGGTCAGATTGAAGTTTTCTTCAGCCTGCAAGGTTTCCGTACATTGCGGGTCGAAAACTTTAACGGTAAAGTTTTTTAGTAGTCCCGCCCAACTCGCGTTTCGATTCAGAGTAATGGTATGCACGGAAGGGAAAACAGCGCCGTTTGGGTCGGAAACCACCGTGCCGGTCACGGTGGTAAAGTCTCCGCTGTGGGAATAACTCACGTTCTGTAAGGCGCCGTTGTCCAGATAATTGAAAAAATAGTCCGGACAGGTAAATTCAACCGTAAAAGACCGTGCCGTTGAAAATTCGTGAAATATGCCGATGACAACCGTAAATGTAAAGTCACAAATATCAAACTGGGTCGAGGGCATATCTATCGTCACGATAGCGCACTCTTCTTCGGCGGCAGGAGGATTACCGCTTTTCATGGTTGTTGTATGACTAACAAACGGCAACATTAGTGTAAGGAAAAAGGTAAAGGACAGCGTT
>JAKLJF010000508.1 GCA_023151335.1 Thermoanaerobaculia bacterium
TCAATCTCCACCGCTCTCTTCCGGTACGCCTCCCCCTTCACCGCATCGCCTGAGATGTAGTACGCCGTGCCCAGATCGAACAGGTAGCTGGCGTTGTCGGGCGCCAGTTCCACGGCTTTGGAGAACCATTGCAGCGCTTCGGCATTTTTACCTTGTACGCCATGGGCCACGCCGAGCAGGCGCGCCGTTTCGGGATCCTTCGGATTGATCTGCCAGGACTCGCCGAGCCATTGCACGGCTTTGGCGAGGTCGCCTTTTTGTTCGCCAAAATATTTGCCGCCTTCCCGCAGGGCCAGGCCAAGGTAAGTGCGGGGTTTGGGGTCGTCGGCGGCCAGTTGCACGGTGGCGCGGTAGTCGGCGATGGCGCCGTCGTAATTTTTCAGGTAGAACTGGCTGCCGGCGCGGGTGAGCATGGCGTCTTTGTAGTTGGGGTAAATTTTCAGGGCCTGATTGGCGTAGTTGAAGGCCTGCGTGAACAGGGTTTGCCGTTTGGCCTCGTCGGTTTCTTTTTGCGCTTTTTCAAAGGTGACGCCGCCGCAGGCGTTGTTGATCTTGGCGCTGTTGACGGAGGTTTTTACGTCGGTGAAAAACAGTTTTTCATTGCTTTCCCAAACCGGGTTGCGCAGCAGGGTTATCACCGAAAAGATGCCGGCGGCGGCGCCCGCAACACCCAGCGCCGTGTTCAGACTACCCAGCCGGCTGAGCAGCGTGGCGATGATGAGGCAAAAACCCGCGGAGGGCATAAAAGCGAAACGTTCGCCCATGTTGGTACCCACGGGGAACACGAGGTTGGACACGATGCTGATGGTGAGCAGGAAAAACAAAATGCCGAAACGCACCGGATCGCGGTGTTTCAGGCCTGCAAGGGCGTAAAATGCCAGAAAGGCGTACACGGCAAAACTCAGCAGCACCATCGGGTCGCCGAAGGTTTTGATGCCGATATAGCGGGGATAATAATCGTGCGTAAGGGGATGGGGCACAAACAGCAACTGGATATATGTACCGAGCGTAAACAAAATGGTGGCCAGTCGCTCGCCCATATCGAAGGGCACCCAACGATCGCCCACGACTTTCAGGAAGGGGTTGTTCATCAGCTCCATGGGGGCAGCGCCGAATTTCCATTGCAAAATGCTGCCCCGAATGATAAAAAAAGCCAGAAATGCCGCCCAAACCGGCAGCGAATACCGGATACTTTGTCCCGGTGTGGCAGCCCGGAAAAACCACAAGGCCAGCGGGATCACCACCACGAAGGTGGCGGCGTTTTCTTTCGATAAACAGGCCAGGAAAAACACCGCGGCCGCGGCCAGCGGCCAGCCCGGTTTCCGGGTGTCCGCGTATTTAACCGTAAAATACAAAGCCCCAAGACTGCCCAGCAGGGTCACGATCTCGTCGCAACCTTTGATATTGGCCACCACTTCCGTGTGTATGGGGTGCGCGGCAAAAAGCAGCGCGGCGATCCAGGCCACCAGCGGCGCCTGGTTGCGGCCCGCCGGCCAGCCTTCCAGGAGGAGGAGCAGTGTCCGGTACAATACCAAACAGGTGAAGGCGAACAGTAGTACCGTCAGCAGATGGAAAATAAAAGGGCTGTTTCCTGTTACCTCGTACAACAGGGCAAACAATACCAGCGTGAGCGGGCGGTAGCGGCCACCCGATACGAGCGTTTCCTTGCCTTCCACCTTGAAAAACCCGAAAAAAGTGTCTTTGCTCAAAATACCGGGGATACCCTTCACGCCCTGTGTGGTGAACATATTGTCGGTGATCACGATGGCATCGTCCTGCACAAAACCGTGCGTGAGCGTATTGGCATACAGCAAAAACGCAAAAGCGAAAATCAGCAAGCCTTGCAGACGCGTGTTGCGGAAAAACTCCGGCAGTTCGGCTGCGGGCAGCGTGGCGGACTTCGATGCGTTGGGCTTGGATGCAGGCGCGGGGCGGCGTGGTGGTTTGGCCATGATGTGCACGGATTTAAATTTGTTCGAAACCTCACCCCGATCGGTGCGAAATCCTGGCCCAAACCTTCAGGGGAGGGCCGGGGTGGAGTTTCAAGCCGCGAAAAAACAAAAAATCCCGCTTATGGCACAAGGATACTGGTATTCTCCGCCGGCTTGAAGGCTTTATACACGCCTTTGCCGAATTTGGAGCCGTTAAACACCTCGGTTTTGCCGCGTTGTTTGCGTTCTTCTTCGGGTAATCGGTTGAAATCGCGGCACTTGCCGGAGCAGCAGCCCTCGTATTTTTCCCGGCATGCCGGGCATTGGATAAAGAGGATGTGGCAGTAGTCGTTGGCGCAGTTGGTATGGTCGTCACAGGCCTCGCCGCACTGATGGCAATGGGCGATGACGGCGTCGCTGATGCGTTCGCCGAGGCGCTCGTCGAACACGAAATTTTTGCCGATAAACTTGTTGCGCAACCCTTTTGCTTTTACCTGGCGGGCGTATTCGATAATGCCGCCTTCGAGCTGAAACACGTTTTTAAAGCCCCGGTACCGCATGTAGGCGCTGGCTTTTTCGCAGCGGATGCCGCCGGTGCAGTACATCACGATGTTTTTGTCGCGCTGGTCGGCCAGCAGTTCGGCCACGTAGGGCAGTTCCTCGCGGAAGGTGGCCACGTCGGGCGTAATAGCGCCTTCAAAATGGCCGACTTCGCTTTCGTAGTGGTTGCGCATATCCACTACAATCGTGTCAGGATCGTCGGTGAGGGCGTTGAACTCCTCGGCTTTCAGGTGTTGGCCGTACTGCGAGGGGTCAAACGCCGGGTCGTCGATACCGTCGGCCACGATTTTGTCGCGCACCTTGATGATGAGGGCGAAGAAGGACTTGCCGTCGTCTTCGATGGCGATGTTCAGCCGCAGGTTTTGGAAAAACGGAAAGCGGTCCATCACGGCCTTAAAGTCATTGAAACGGAGTTCCGGCACGGAAATTTGTGCGTTCACGCCTTCGCGGGCGACGTAGATGCGGCCCAGCACGCCCACTGCTTCGAACAGCCCGTACAGCTGATCCCGGAACTGATGCGGGTCTTCAAGGGTGACGTACTTGTAGAAGGATATCGTGACGCGCGGTTCGCCGCTTTGTTGCAGCCGCGCTTTCAGTTCGCGCCGGCTGACGCGGTTGTGGAGAAATTTTGACATGATGTGTTTGCCCCGGTGTCCGTTTGCAATGCGGATGGGCGGCGCAAAGATACCGGCTTCCGATACATCCTGCTTATCTGCCCCCGTCAAATAAAAAGTCAGGTGCGAAAATATTGGCTCCGTTTGGCTATAACTATTACCGCACCAGCGTCACGTTGCCGCTCAGCATCATCTCCTGCCCGTTGACCAGTTCAAACACGGCATACCAGGTGAATACGCCCGGCTGCAGGTCGCGTTGCCGGAAGCGGCCATCCCAGCCCGATGTTTCCTGATCCGGGGCAAAATCCCGGTTTTCAAACACCAGCTCGCCCCAGCGGCCGAACACCCTTAAAATCCGCACCGAACGTACACAGGGCCCTGCAGACGGGAAAAAACGGTCGTTCCGGCCATCGTCGTCCGGACGGAAAGCATTGGGCAGGTAAATGTTACACACCGGATTTACGCCCACAAAAACCGAATCGGCATCCATACAACCGTTGGCATCCGTAACTTTCAGGGTGTACCAGGTGCCGGAGAAGGGACTGGCCACGGGTTCTGGACAGTCGTTGCAGCTCAACTGGTCCGGCGGCGACCAGGCGTATTCCAGGGGCGGTGTTCCGCTGACCACGGGGGACAATTGAACGGAACCACCCAATTCGATACCGCTAACTTGGGGCAGGTCCACCGTCACGCCGGGGAGGAGGATCAAAGTGACCAGCACGGTTGAATCGCAGCCGTTGGCGGCCGTGAATACGAACGGATGGTCGCCCGGCGCCAGCGGCTGGCCGTTCCAAAGAACCGGTTGGCCCGGACAGGCGGTCAAAAGAATCGTGGTGAGCGCCGTGTCCTGTTCCAGCACAGTGACCAATACGGTTGAATCGCAGCCGTTGACGGTAGTTAAAACAAAGGGATACGTCCCCGGCATCAGCGGCTGCCCGTTCCAAACGGCGGGTTCGCCGGCGCAGGCATTCAGCTGAACCGCGGTGAACGCCGTATCATGTTCCAAAACGGTGACCAAAATCGTGGAATCGCAGCCATTGGCAGCCGTAAAAACAAAGGGATGGGCGCCGGGCGCCAAGGGCTGCCCGTTCCAGACGGCAGGCTCGCCGGGACATGTCGCCAGCTGAACCGTGGTGAGCGTCGAATCCATTTCCAAAACCGTCACCAGCATCGTGGAATCGCAACCGTTGGCGGCCGGGAAAATAAAAGGATAGACGCCGGGCGCCAGCGGCAGCCCGTTCCAAATGGCCGGC
>JAKLJF010000509.1 GCA_023151335.1 Thermoanaerobaculia bacterium
GTGTGAAGGGTATTTTTACATAAAATTTCAGGATGAATTTGGCAAACTGGGTTATACCAAAGAGCAGCTTTCCCGGGGACGTGTGCAGGACAGCCCCTATAGCGTCTATGAACCAATTTCCAATACGCTCAATTTAAAAACCAAATTCCGGCAAAACAATTACGGCTTCCGCGACGAGGAAGATACCAGGGAAAAAAGGCCGGGGGAGTTCCGGATTTTTATATTGGGTGGCTCCGGGGCGCTCGGACAGGGCGCGATGCAACAATTCATTCAGATTTCGGGTCAGCAGGAATACCCTTCCAAATATACCATTTCCGCCCGCCTGGAGGAAAAGTTAAAAACCATATTTCCGCACACCCCAATCGAAGTGATCAACGCAGCGGTAAGCGGTTATAAAGTAAACCACGAGTACGGCTTCTATATGAGCACTATTCGAAAACTTTCCCCCGACCTTGTTATTTTACTCGATGGATATAACGATTTGTTTTTTCCGCTTGACGGCAAATTCTACGTGGGCGACGTTGACAGGGAAGCATGGAAGGACAATACATACCGAAAGAATCTTACCTATAAAATCGGCATGTTTTTAATGTCTAAATCCTATACCTTTTTCTATCTGGGTAAAAAACTGTTCACCGAAAAATACCAGTATGAAGAAGAAATATTTAAAAAATGGCTGACTGAACCAATGCAATGGGATACTGCCGGCATGAATGCTCAATTTAATCAAAATTTGCCGGCCATCCAATATGGAATGGACGATATTTTTAAAAGATACGAAATATTCAAGCACACGTGCGAGATTGATTCCGTGGATATTCTGTTTTGCCCGCAACCTTTATTATCCTTAAAACCCAATAAAACGGCAGTTGAAACAGCCTTGCATCATTATAATTTGAGCGAAAGCACGGCGAAGGCAAAAATGATGGAACGCAACGGCTATCAGTACTTTCTCCGTCGTTTTGACGAGTTTGCCGCTGCACAGAACCTCCATTATTTAAACCTGCAAAACGAAATCAACAAAACGGACAAGGAAATATTTGTGGACTATTGCCACCTGTCCTTCCAGGGCAATGAAATGATCGCCGAATTGCTGAAAGATAAAATTGTGAAAATGAACATCATTCCGGAGCGTCAGAACACTGTCCACAATTGAGCTATACTTTCCACCGGGTATAAAAGCAAAAAGGCAAAGAGCCATATTTTGCCCTTTGCCTTTGTCAATTTGCATTTTGCCTGACAGGTCAGGCGCTCTCTTTGTTCTCTTTACTTTCTTTTACTTTCTTTTTTTCGTCAACCGCCGGTTCTGCGAAGGTAATGACCAGGCCGTCCCTGGCTTCGTTCAGCGAAGCCTGGAGGCTTGCGCCTTCACCGGGCGCTTCGCTCAGGATAAACTCGGCCAGCGGATCCTCGATATATTTCTGGATAGCGCGATGCAGCGGCCGTGCCCCGAATTGCGGATCGTAGCCTTTGTCGGCCACAAACTCCTTGGCTTCTTCGGACAGCGACAGGTTGAATTTCATGTTGTTCAGGCGCTTCATCAGTCCGGCCAATGCGTTATCGATGATCTTGAAGATCTCTTCGCGGCCGAGGGCGTTGAATACCATCACGTCGTCAATCCGGTTGAGGAATTCGGGCGAGAAGGTGCGTTTCAGCGCATTTTGGATCACCGATTTGGTATGTTCTTCGGCGGCTTCCTGGCGGGCTTTGGTGGCAAAGCCGACGCCCTGGCCAAAATCTTTCAACTGGCGGACCCCGATATTCGAGGTCATAATGATGATCGTGTTTTTAAAATCCACCTTGCGGCCCAGGCCGTCGGTCAGTTGGCCGTCGTCGAGTACCTGGAGCAGGATGTTGTATACGTCGGGGTGCGCTTTTTCTATCTCGTCGAGCAATACGACGGAGTAGGGTTTGCGGCGCACTTTTTCGGTCAGCTGACCGCCCTCTTCATAACCCACATATCCCGGAGGCGCGCCGATGAGACGGCTCACCGAGAATTTTTCCATGTATTCCGACATATCGATCCGCACGAGGGCGTCTTCGGTGTCGAACAGGTAACGGGCCAGTGCACGGGCCAGCTCGGTTTTACCCACACCGGTCGGGCCCAGGAAAATGAAGGAGCCGATGGGTTTCTTCGGGTCTTTCAAGCCAACGCGGTTGCGTTGAATGGCTTTTGCGATCTTGACGATGGCTTCATCCTGACCAATGACCATTTTGCGCAGGTCTTCGGCCATGCCGACGAGTTTTTTGCTTTCGCTGGTGGCTACTTTTTTCACCGGGATACCGGTCATCATGGCCACTACTTCGGCGATATCGTCTTCCTCGACAGGATACCTTTTGGTTTTGCTGTCTTCTTCCCACTCGACTTTGGCAAACTCCAGCTGACGCACGAGTTTGCTTTCCTGGTCGCGAAGGTTGGCCGCGTCTTCGTACTGTTGATTTTTAACGGCCTGGTTTTTCTGCTCTTTCAGTTCCTCGATCCGCTTTTCCAGTTCCTCGATGTGTTTTGGAACGACGATATTTTTCAGGTGTACGCGGGCGCCTACCTCGTCGAGGACGTCGATGGCTTTATCCGGCAGGAAACGATCGGTAATATAGCGGTCGCTGAGGCGAACGCAGGCTTTCACCGCGTCTTCGGAATACACCACATTGTGGAATTCCTCGTATTTGGGTTGAATGTTCTGCAGGATATGGATGGTATCCTCCTGGCTGGGCGGGTCCACCATCACTTTTTGGAAGCGGCGGTCGAGCGCGCCGTCCTTTTCAATGTACTGGCGGTATTCGTCGAGTGTGCTGGCGCCGATGCACTGAAGTTCGCCGCGGGCCAGGGCCGGTTTGAATATATTGGAAGCGTCGAGCGAACCGGTAGCGCCGCCGGCGCCCACGATAGTGTGTATCTCGTCGATAAACAGGATAACGTCGCGGCTTTTTTCCAGTTCGTTCATAATGGCCTTAATCCGCTCTTCAAACTGACCGCGGTATTTGGTGCCGGCCACGAGGGCTGCCAAATCAAGCATCACGATACGTTTGTTGAAAAGCGTGCGGCTCACTTTTTTTTGCATGATGCGCAGGGCCAGGCCTTCCACGATGGCCGTTTTACCCACACCCGGCTCACCTATGAGGATGGGGTTGTTCTTTTTACGGCGACTCAGGATCTGGCTTACCCGTTCGATTTCCGTTTCGCGGCCGATAATGGGATCCAGTTTGCCTTCTTCGGCCAGTTTGGTAATGTCGCGGCCAAAATTATCCAACACGGGCGTACGGCTTTTTTGCTGTCCTTTCTGGCTGGAGCGGAAATTGCGGTCGTCGTCATCGTCGTATTCCCCGGAGCCTTCGTTGGAGGCTTGCGAAAAGATATTGGGGTGCGCCAGATCCTGTTCGGAGCGCACATATTCGAGTTCCTTTTTAAAGGTTTCGTAGTCCACGTCGTATTCGTTTAAAAGTTTAGTAGCAAATGTGTCGGTGTGTTTGAGCAGGGACATCATCAGGTGTTCGGGGAAAATTTCTTCGCTTTTCATCAGCTTGGCTTCCAGGAAAGTGACTTTTAAGACGCGCTGTACCTGGGTAGTCACCTGGAATTCGCCCACGAATAAATTCTCGGCAGGCGGGTAGGCACTGTAACGCGGTATACTGCGTTCCAGCCGTTTTTTCAGATCGTGTACGTCGACTAAAAGGGCGTCCAATACCCGAACCGGCAAACTGTCGCGCTCGGCCAAAATACCCAGTAAAAGGTGTTCCGCACCGATATAGTCGTGCCCCAGCCGCCGGGCTTCCTGTCCGCTTTGGTGGATGATCTGCTTAACGACAGGAGAAAATTTTTTATTCATTGTTATTGAATTGGTTGGATTTGCTGAACTGGTTGAATTCATCGGGATGGCCGGAACCGAATTTAATCCACATTCAACCCACTTTCAAATTTGGGACAAGTTTAGTCTTTTCGCCCGGTAAATTTCAATTTTTTCTTTCCGAATGCGCAGTTCTATTAACAAAAAATCGACGGGCTGGTTTTGCAGGCATCATTTGGAGGGGGGAAAAGAGGGTTTAGAAGGGTTTAGAAGGGTTTAGAAGGGTTTAGAAGGGTTTAGGTTTAGAAGGGTTTAGAGGGTTTAGAAGGGTTTAGAAGGGTTTAGAAGGGTTTAGAAATAACACGACGCTCAAAACCTGGTGACGTGAGGTAAATTTTGGGGAAAAATTGTGCCAGAACAATCTGCCTGACGGCCTGTCAGGTAAACCGCCTATGAAAAAAGCGAATTAAATTGTTAGCTAAAACCGGCGCACAATCCCTACATTTGCAGGCATTTTTGACCTGCAGCAACTCAAAAAGGTTGCTGCGCATACCTTAATTACGCTGTAAATCAG
>JAKLJF010000050.1 GCA_023151335.1 Thermoanaerobaculia bacterium
TGCGCCCCCTCATCTAAACCCTCTAAACCACCTAAACCATCTAAACCACCTAAACCATCTAAACCTTCTAAACCTTCTAAACCATCTAAACCTTCTAAACCATTTACATTTTAACTTTCCTTAATGCCTACTCTGGGTCAACACCGGGCAAAGTCATTTCTCAGCCGCCTGTATAACAGCGGCCGCGTGCCGCATGCCCTGCTATTTGCCGGCCAAACCGGTTGGGGTTCCCTGAGCCTGGCCCTCGATTTCGCCCGCCTGCTCCTCTGCGAGAGGCCTCAAGTTTATTCCGAGGACTCGGGGTCAAACTCCGAACTTCAAATTTATTGCGGCCAGTGCAACGCCTGCATCAAAACCGGCCACCTGGCCCATCCCGACCTGCATTTTTCCTATCCGACGGTGGGTACCAATGCCGTCAGCACCGACTACCTGAAGGAATGGCGCGCAGCCCTGGGCGAAACTCCCTATTTCGATGCCAACGCCTGGCTGCAGCGGCTCGGCGCCGAGAACAAACAGGGCAATATAACCAAGGAAGAATGTAATGCTATCATCAAAAAACTCAGCCTGAAAGCGTTTGAGGGTCGTTATAAAATCCTGCTGATGTGGCTGCCCGAATACCTGGGCAAGGAAGGCAACCGCCTGCTGAAACTGATCGAAGAACCGCCGGAGCAAACGATTTTTTTACTGGTCGCCGAAAACGCCGACCTCATCCTCCCGACCATCCTGTCGCGGTGCCAGCTGGTAAAAACCGATGCGCTGAGCGACGATGAAATAGCCGAAGGTTTGCAGCAGGAACGCAAGCTCGACGCCAACCGCGCCCGGCAAATCGCGTTTCTGGCCGGCGGCGACTTCCATCAGGCCCTGCAACTGGCCGACAACCCCGAACACGACGACGCGGCCATGTTCCTCGACTGGCTGCGCAAATGCTGGCGCGGCAACGGCGTGGAACTGGTGAAATGGACCGAAAACTTTGCCAAACTGGGTCGGGAAAATCAAAAACAGTTCCTCCACTACGGCCTGCATTTTCTGCGCGAACTGATGGCCATGATCGTCACCCAAAACCCCGAAGCCCGACTGCGGCCCGAAGAACTCAAAACTGCCCAAAACATGGCCGGCGTGCTCGATTTTGACAAGATTACTCAGCTCGTCAGTATGCTGAATGACAACATTTATTACGTCGAACGCAACGCCAATCCCAAAATTCTGTTTCTGGATACTTCCGTCCGGATCAACCGGATTTTAAAAGACGGATAACTCCGCTGTAAAACAAGTGTGAAAAAAATGCGGAACCTTTCGATCTTTGCGTTGCTATACCGGGTCCGGCATTCGGGCTGTTTTAAACCGACTGGACGTCCGGTAGCCTGACCCTCAAACCAATTTATTAACAAAAACCTTAAACCGCGAGGTTGCGACGGGTGACAGGAAGTGGAAACTGACAAAAGGCATTTGACATAAAGTTCTGAAATACAATTTATAAACGTACCAGCTTCTTTTTATCGACAGCTACGCATACGCTTGCCTTTTGCCAACTTGCCCTTGCCCCCGCGGCGCGCTCCTTTTGATATATTATGGGCTGTATAGGCTGTTCATGTTCTACCGGTAAAGACGCCGTGTCCGGCTGCCGCTCCAACGGCGGTTGCGCATCGGGAGGCTGCAACCGGCATAATACCTACGACTGGATTTCGGCAATGGGCATTCGCGACCCGAATCCGTTCGATATTGTGGAGGTGAGTTTTAAAAACGGCTCCCGCAAAGATTTTTATAAAAACCCCTCCCACACCCGCGCCGTCACCGGCGACTGGGTGCTCGTGGAGTCGGCTTCCGGCGGTTACGATATCGGCAAAATATCCCTGTCAGGCGAACTGGTGCGGCTGCAAATGAAACGCAAACGTACCCGTTCGGATGCCAAACAACAGGCTGTTATCCGCAAAGCGCACGAACGCGACCTGGAGCGTCTCGACGAAATTCGCCGCCAGGAACGCGATGTAATGATCCGCTCCCGCGCCATCGCCCGCACCCTCGACCTCAATATGAAAGTGGGCGACGTCGAATTTCAGGGCGACGGCCGCAAATGCACGTTTTATTACACGGCCGACGGCCGCGTCGACTTTCGCGAACTGATCCGGCACTATGCCCGCGAATTCAAGGTCAAGATTGAAATGCGCCAGATTGGCGCCCGGCAGGAGTCGGCGCGCATCGGCGGCCTGGGCAATTGTGGCCGCGAACTGTGCTGCTCCACCTGGCTTTCAGAGTTCAAAAGCGTCAACACCGCCGCTGCCCGTTACCAAAATCTGGCCATCAACCAGACCAAACTGTCCGGCATGTGCGGCCGCCTGAAATGCTGCCTGAACTACGAACTCGATACCTATATCGATGCGCTGGAAGATTTTCCCGATAAGGCGGAAAAACTGAAAACCACGGCCGGCCTGGCGATCCTGATGAAAACGGACGTCTTTAAACGGTTGATGTATTACACTTACGCTGAAAATCGCGGCAAGTTCTATCCCCTGCACGTCGATCAGGTGTGGGAAGCGCTCGACATGCTCAAGCGGGGCGAAATTCCGGCCAGCCTCGACGATATTCTGGCCATGGCGCCACCATCGGAAGAACCCGAAGAAGAGGAACCGGATTTCGAGAGCGTGGACAACGTAATTCAGTTGCCCCTGGAGAAACGCAAAAAGAAAAAACGCAAAAAGAAAAAAGGCCGCGCCGATCAAAGCCTGGCCTCCGCCGTGGAAAAAGCCGAACGCGAGGATGCCGGCCGGCCGGCCCAGCAATCGCGCGGCGACCAGCGACCCAACCGGCCCGACAACCGCGGTCAGCGCCCCGATCGCCCCCAAAACCGCCCTGAACGGCCAGATCATCGCGGCGGCCGGCCCGAACGTTCGGAAAACCGCCCGCCAAAACCCGAGCAGCCATCCCGCGAACCGCGCCCGGAACGCCCGCCGCAACCACAGACTCCTGAGCCGCCGAAAAACGACAACGGCGGAGAGGATGCCGGCAACAAGCCGAACGGCGGCGGAAATAAAGGCAGAAAAGACAAGCGACGCTTTAAAGGGCCGAAGAAAAACTGAAAAATTAAATCTCTGAAAAAATGCAATACGACGTTACCGTCATCGGCTCCGGTCCCGGAGGATACGTAGCCGCTATCCGTTGCGCCCAACTGGGCCTGCGCACCGCCATCATCGAACGTTACGCCGCGCTGGGGGGTACCTGTCTCAACGTGGGATGTATTCCCTCCAAGGCCCTGCTCGACTCGTCCGAGCATTACCACAACGCCCAACACACGTTTAAAACCCACGGTATCGAACTGAAAGACCTCAAGGTGAACCTGCCGCAAATGATCCGGCGTAAAAACGAGGTAGTACTCGATAATGTAAAAGGCGTGGAGTTCCTGATGAAAAAGAACAAGATCGACGTCTATCACGGCCATGGATCGTTTGTCCATAAAAACCGTATCCGCATCACTGGCGAAGGCAATGCGGTGCAGGAGATCGACACACAAAAAGTCATAATCGCCACCGGCTCCAAACCCATCGTGCCGGCAGCGTTCAATTATGATAAAAAACGGGTGATTACCAGCACCGAGGCGCTCAACATCGAAAAAGTACCCGGCAGCATGCTCATCATCGGCGGCGGCGTTATCGGGCTCGAACTGGGCAGCGTGTACGCCCGCCTCGGCACGGAAGTGCACGTGGTGGAATACCTCGACCGTATCATCCCCACCATGGACGGCGATTGCAGCCGCGAACTGAGCAAATCGCTGAAAAAACTGGGTATGCAATTCTACCTGCGACACGCCGTGACAGAAGTAAAGCCAGGCAAAACCAAGGTGAAAGTAGTGGCCAAAAGCCGCGACGACGAATCCAAAATGCTGAACTTCGAGGTGGATTATTGCCTGGTAGCCATCGGCCGCCGGCCTTACACGGACAATCTGGGCCTGGAAAACGCAGGTATCGCCACCGACGAAAAAGGCCGCATCCCCGTCAACGATCACCTGGAAACCAGCGTGCCGGGCATCTACGCTATCGGCGACGTGGTGCGGGGCGCCATGCTGGCCCACAAGGCGGAAGAAGAAGGCGTGTTTGTGGCCGAAACGATTGCCGGACAGAAACCGCATATCCATTACCACCTTATTCCCGGCGTCGTGTACACCTGGCCCGAGGTGGCCGCCGTGGGATATACCGAGGAAGAACTGAAGGAAAAAGGTGTGCCCTTCAAAGCCGGTAAATTCCCTTTCCGCGCCCTGGGCCGCGCCCGCGCCAGCATGGATCTCGACGGGATGGTCAAAATCCTGGCCCACAAGGATACCGACGAAATACTCGGCGTACACATCGTGGGCGCCCGGGCAGCCGATATGATCGCCGAAGGCGTGGCCCTGATGGAATTCCGCGCCTCCGCCGAGGATGCCGCCCGGATGAGTCACGCCCATCCGACTTATACAGAGGCATTCCGTGAGGCAGCGTTGGCGGCCACGGCCAACCGCCCCCTGCATGTGTAACGCCGACTGTCAGTCGGCGTGTAAAAAATTTAAAATTTTACTGTACGCCGACTGTCATTTGGCGTGTAAAAAATCTAAAATTATATTGTACGCCGACTGTCATTTGGCGTGTAAAAAATCTAAAATTTTACTGTACGCCGACTGCCAGTCGGCGTTACAGCGGAGCACAGGGCAGGGCAACGCCGCTAACCATTCCAACTCCCGCGCCCGGCTGCGGATATTACCCGTATCCGCGTCGTAATCTGCCGCCCAGCGCAGGAATTTTTCAAACACGTTGTGCAAATCGCCGCCGGGCGCCAGCCGATCGTCGCCGTAACGCAGCAGTTCCCGCTCGCGGATACGCGCCAGGCGGATTTCAGCCGGCAACCAAAGATAGATCACGGCGTCGAACCGAGGGATAAACACATCGCCCCAGCCGCAAAGCGCGCCGGAAAGTACCCAGCTGTTACTGGATGAAAGTGCCTGTGCCAGCAACTGACGCCGGTGTTCGGGATTGCGACGCCGGCGATAGGGCAGTTCATCCTCTGTAAACCAATGAAAATCATCGGTATCAAAATGCGGAATGTTCAGCCGCTGGGCCAAGGTTTTGCCCAGCGTGGTGACGCCGGCCCCGGGTGCGCCAAGTATGTGTACGTTCATATTTATCGATGAAGATACGTACAAATAATCATCCCACACTGGTCCGGCCGGCATAAGCATAAACGGATGAATCCCTGTAACGATCTTCACCGGCGGGCAGCGCGCTCATGTCTAATCTTTGCCCCGGTTGCAGCAGGCGCGACTGCACCATTTGTCCGGTAAGGTCGAAAACCTTTATATCTGCTTCGTTGACAAAAGTAAATTGTACGGCGCCGGTGGTCGGATTCGGCGTTACCTGCAGGGCCAGGGCAGGACTCGGTGCGGGGCGCACGGGAACTAGGCCGTTGTAGTAATAGAACTTCTTGCTGTCCAGCACCCAGTCGAACAGGTCATCATCCCAAAGGTGCAGCCATTCGACAGACAGGTTTTCGTCGTCAATATAAACATATGAGACACGCTCGCGTTCCTCGTGGGCGTTCAGGGGCATGAAAGCCGTTTCCTTCCCGACCAGGCGCTGGTCTGGGCTATAGAAGTAGTCGATCGTCTGATTCAGGCGATAGTTATCTTTTTCGGCATCCCATTCAAAATTCATTTGTTTCCGGATCAATCCGGAAAGATGGTATGCATAATTGGTTCGGCTGTCCGGGAGAAAATTAACGCCATCATTGGAAACAAGAACCTCCACTTCGATGGGCCGGTGGTCGACATAAACGATATTGGTGCGGCCGCCGTGAAACTCAAAACCGTCCATAATGGCGAAGTTCTCGATCAGGTGGTTATCGCCGTTGGCGTCATAGTAGTATACATCGCGGAAAATCACCGGCGTGCCGAGATAGTCTACCTGGGAAATGTTTTCCAGCAGGCGGTCCTGATCGTCGAAGACGTTTTTGATGGAAAAAAGCCGGGTCCAGTCCTGGATCGTGGTATCCCAGCCATAGGTAAAGACGGAGTCCACCAGTTCCGGCGAGTCGCCGTGGGGGAAGATCTCCAGCCGGGAATCGGGGTTAAAAGACTGGCTGAGGGGGTCGAACGCTTCGGCGGTGACTTCTACCAAACGCTCCTGGTCGTCGCTGATGAGCGTGGAGCGGTTCAACGTAAGCCATCCGTTGTTTTCATACTGGTAATTGATCTCGATCTTCACCTTCGGCGCCGGGTACTGATAAATGGTGCGGAACAGTGGAAGGCTGTCGCCGGGGAAATTCAGGTTATAGGCGTAGAAAGTCTTGGTGGAGTCCAGTTGCAGCGTATTACGCGGGCTGACGCCGTTGGCCGATATCGGCGTTGCCGGCATGGTGGGCATATCGTAGCCGGCACGGTGCAGGGATTTTACCAAAGTGTAAGTCCAGTTTTCGGCATACGGCCGGAGGCTGGGCGGCAGGGTTCGCTGGGCATGGGCCGTTTGGGCGGCGAGCGTAAAGATAAGGGCGACAAGCAAGGCGTTAATTTTCATAATTTATTGATAATTACATTTTTATTTGAAATGGTCTGTGCGTTTGTCGCGCAGACTTTCCAGGTTTTTAATACCTGGAAAGTCTGAAGCGTACGTCGTTGTCATTCACGCGAAATATTCGGCATGTAAACCTTCCTTCAGCAGGGCGCCCTGCAGACGCTGGCGGGCTCGGGACAGGCGGCTTTTGATATTGGTAGCGGTCCAACCTGTGATCCGTCCGATTTCTTCAATGCTTTGTTCGCGGAAATAGAAGAGTTCGAGTGCGGTGGCGTCATTCGGGTTGAGTCGCTGAATGGCCTGCCGGAGCAGCCGGTTGCTTTCCTGTTTTTCCAGTGCTTTTTCACTATCGTGCAGGTCCATTTCCCAGTGTGCCAGGGTATCTTCAATCGAATCCCAGGCGGCATACTTTCTTGAGCGGAGGCGGCTGATAGCCTGCGATATGGCGATGCGGCTGAGCCAGGTACTGAGTTTGCTGTCGCCCCGGAAGCCCGGCATGGCGCGAAAGGCGCGCAGGAAAGTGTCCTGTGTTACCTCCTCCACTGCTTCGGGGTCGGTCAGATAGCGTTGAAGCACGTGGCGAATAAGCCGTTGGTAGCGGCGAACCACTTCGGTATAGGCCTCCTCCTGGCCCGAAAGCACCAGACAGATCAGGGTGTTATCGTCAAGTTGGCTGAGGCGGTTTTCGGTTTTTACGATTGTTTTCATAGCAGCATTCTTTTTTTGTTTTTGACGGGACAAAGGTGTCCGGAATGGCCACGGCAGTCCAAAAAGGAATTGCCGAATGACGGAAAGCGGGCGACGAATGACGGTTGGAATTGCGGATTGCGGATTACGGATTGCGGATTACGGATTACGGATGGGCAGGGCAAGCGGGCGCATGGGGGCGCCGCTGGCGCCTTTCAGTTTGAGGGAGGCTGCGATAAAGGCAAATTCGTATGTGCGGTCCTGTGCCAGTTCCTCGAGGAACATTTGCTCGATGAACATGACGCCTTTTCCGCCAGGAGGTAGGTGTGTACGGGCACCCAGTTATCGGCCCGTTCGGGCGGGAAGGCTTCAAAACTCAGGTTATCGGCCCCGAGCAGCATGATCTCCTGATCTTCCACCAGCCATTTGACAGCGTCGAGGTTAATACCCGGGTATTCGTGCAGGAATTTGCCGGCATCTTCATAAAACTGTGCCTGGCCGGTTCGGATCAGTACCACGTCGCCCCTTTGCAGTTTTACTCCCTGTTTTTTCAACGCGCCTTTCAGGTCATCCGAATTCACGCGGTAATTCGGATCGAGTACATCCACACCCTTGTATGCCGCCACGTCGATCAGCACCCCCCGTGCGATCACCGGCGGGATGGTTTCGGCGCCTGTCTTTTTCCAGCCTTTGTCGCCCAGGTATTCTTCGGCGGAATAGCCGTTCCAGATCTTTCCGTTCAGGCCGAAATGATTCAGGGCGTCGATATGGGTACCCATGTGCGTGTACATGGAAATGGCGTCGCCGGTATAGCTTACTTTTTCATTCATGGCCCGGCCCAGTCCGTTCGGATTTTCCACCACGGTACCATGCGGCGTATGGGTCAGCCAATACTGATAGGCCGGGTCGCCCAGGCTGTGAAAACTGGGCATACCCACAAAATAATCGACGCTCAGGTCGTAGGTTTTGCCCGATTTGACCTGAGAGAGCACCGCCAGGCGGGAGGCGTCGGACATCATGTTCAGCGTACCGATTTCGTCGCTGGGGCCCCAGGGACTCTTCCCGACCTTTTCGATGTTGTTTGCAAAAGCGATGACGGCCAGGAGTGGCAGTAAAAGCAGGATTTTTACCATTGCCTTTTTCATGTTGATTTCGTTTAATGTGAAGAACTGTTGATTTACAGGGCAAAATTCCGGGCGCCGACCCAGGCAAAAAATGAACTGGTTCAAGTTCTGCAGTCTTTTATCTTTGCCGGATATGCCTCCTACGTTATGTCCTACGAGTTGATTCTGGAAAATTTCAGGCGCCATATCGCCCTCAGCCCGGATGAGGAGCGGATATTGGTTTCGCTGCTGACGCCCCGGGCTTTTAAAAAGGGCCAGTTCATTACATCGGAAGGTGAGATCAACCGTTACACCAATTATATTACCCGGGGCAGCGCACGGGTGTATTACATCGACCATGGCGGTCAGGAACACGTGATCCAGCTGGGAATAAAGGACTGGTGGATCGGCGACTACCCGAGTTTTATCCTGCAACAACCCGGTTATTTATACACCGAGGCGCTGGAGCCCACCGAGATACTTGCCCTTTCTTATGAAAATCAACAAAAATTATACGAACAGGTGCCACGTACGGAGCGCTTTTTCCGTCTGTTGACCCAGCGGGCATACGCGGCTTTTCAGCAGCGTATGCTGCAAAACCTGAGTATGGATGCCGAGAAACGGTACCTGTCATTCCGGGAGGCCTATCCCGAACTGGAACAACAGATCGCGCAAAAGCATATCGCTTCCTATTTGGGCATGTCGGCCGAATTTCTGAGCAAAATAAAAAAACGCATTGTCAGGCAACAACGCCTTTGATGGGGCGTGTTTTTCGAGTCGTATGCTGGAAGTATTCAGCCAAACTTACTATTCCGCCCGCGTGACAAGTTTAACCAGTGCTTTGGTAAACGGCGGCGCATGTTCGGCACGCAGGTGCGACCATTCGGGCAGTTCGAAGCCCTGGAGTTCTGGATGATCCTCAAAATGGATACCCGGCACGCCGGTTTTTTCCAGTAGCGCGTCCCAGGTATCTTTCCGGGGGAAATTTTGTTCCTCCAATTGATACAGCATACCTGTCGAAGGCGGGCGGATAAAAATCATTTTTCCGCCTCTTGCCCTGAGTTTGTCGGCCCAGGATTTTATTTCCATAAAAAACGAATCACGTTCGGCGGGACTAACCTGCAACGGTGGCGGCAGGGGCTGGAACTTTCCGGCAAGGGCAACAGCCTTTTTGGAGGCGTAATCCGCCGGCCGCATGAGCGGACCGGTTCGGGCGCTGAATCCCATCCAAATACCCTGTACGCGTTGGGCATAAGCGGTATCGGTTACCACTCTGCTCCACATACGGGCCTGACGCTCCCGCGTATCGTTGGAAAGTTTGGGTACGCGGTCATAACCGGCAAGATAGTCAGGCCGGTTGGGTAATTCCATCTCTTGCAGCAAGTTGCCGAGGTTGAGTTCACCTTTTTCCACAAAAGCAAACGTCGGCTCCATGAGCAGGTTCGCCCAGTGTTCCATTTTTTGGGCGGGCGACCAGTTGTGGTAATGCTTCACCAATCGCCCGGCATCGTCATCGTGCATGCTGTTTTTGAAAAAAAACAGGCCTGGCGCCACGGATACCACCAGCGTACCCGCAAAATCAGTGTGCTCAATCAGGTCGCGCACAATCGGCAAAGGCGCCGAGCCTTCCTTGGCGAGCTGGATCACGGGCTTGTTACCGCTTTCGGCCCGCCAGGTAGGCAGGTCAATGTCGAACAGTGCCCGCGAGGAGCCGGCGATAATCGTGTATTCAGGCCCTGCGTGTTGGGCTTGGGCCCGGAATTCGGCCCAGGAGCTATCTGTGCCGTCGTACGAAGTTTCGTATCCCCGGCTGCGCCAGTACATTTCCCAGGCTGCCGTGGCGGCTGTCACAACCAACAGCACGATCAGCGCTATCCTGCCCCAAGGCTGTTTGGGAAGGGCGCGTTCGAATTGTCCGGATTCAGAATTGAAAGTATATGAATGCATTGCCGCCTCCTTGATTGATAATTAACAAAAACAACATCGCCGACCACACCGTTGCTACCAGCCAGGCCGGGCTTCGGCTGATAACGGATTCCAACGTCACCTTGCGCAGTCCCCAGTGCAGACCCAGCATGGAGGTCATTGTGCCGGCTACCAGCATGATCTGGCTCGTAGGTAGAATTTGCAGGCCGTCCGGGTGCCATCCATGCATAGATGCCAGCAACTGGCCGGCTTTTGAAAAAGTGGCTGCGCGGAAAAACACCCAAGTGATTACGATCAGGTAGAATGTGCCGATTCCGAGCAGCAGGGTTACGATCGGAAAGGAGGCCCAGGGTTTGTGCCCCCACCAGCCCCGCACCATACGTTCGGCGCTGAGGTACAGTCCGTGCAGGGCGCCCCAGGCTACGAAGGTCCAGTTGGCGCCATGCCACAGCCCTCCCAGTAACATGGTAATCATCAGGTTGACGTATGTGCGCGCGGCGCCGAGACGGTTGCCTCCCAGCGGAATGTACAGGTAATCGCGCAGCCACGACGAAAGGGTGATATGCCATCGGCGCCAGAAGTCGGAAAAGCCAACCGCGCCGTAGGGGCAGTGGAAATTTTCGGGCAGGGCAAAACCCAGACAAAGCGCGATACCGATAGCCGCGGTGGAATAGCCCGCAAAATCGCAGAAAATTTGTCCTGAAAAAGCCAGTACGCCCAGCCAGGCGTCCAGTCCGTGCAGCGCTTGCTCGCTGCCGAAAACCATGTCTGAAGTTTTGGAAAGGAAGGTGTCGGCTATCACCATTTTTTGGAAAAGACCCAGGGTCAGCAAGCCGAGCCCCCAGAGCAACTGCTGCCGGTTGGCCTGCTTGGGTTCGGCAAACTGCGGCACCAGTTCGGTGGGGCGTACGATAGGGCCGGCCACCAATTGCGGAAAAAAGGTCACAAAAAGGGCGAAATCGAGAAAGTTGCCGGCGGGTTTGGCACGGCGCAGGTATACGTCGAGGGTGTACGCCATGGTCTGGAAGGTGTAAAATGAGATTCCGACAGGCAGGATGATATCCGGTGCAGCAGGCTGATAGTCAATGCCGGCCGCCTGGAGGATAGCCGTAAAATTGTCGAGCAGGAATTTTCCGTACTTGAAATAGCCGAGCAAACCGAGATTGGCTACAACGCTCACGAGCATAAACCAACGCCGCCGCGTGCGATCCTCCGTTTCGCTGATTTTTTTGGCTGCAAACCAGTCAATAACGGTTGAAAGCCACAATAGCGCTACAAAAGGCGGGTTCCAGGCCGCGTAAAAAATATAACTGGCCACCAGAAGATTGACCTTTTTTATCCGCCACGGTAATGGAGCATAGTGCAGGCCAAGCAGCAGCGCAAAAAAGAAGAAAAATGACAGCGAATTAAAGAGCATGACAAGGCAGTTGTTTCGTTTCGCTCGAAAGGTAGACTATTGCTTCAGATGCGGGCTAAAAAAGAAAATCATAAGTCACCCCGAATTTTGCAACAAATAAATTACAATATTTTAATACAAAAATTTAGTAGAAAAGATATCTTTCGCTTGGTTGTTCGCCATACCTGGGCTGTCATGCTGAGCGTAGCGAAGTATCCGAACCTTGTATTACGTAGCATCGGATGCTGCGCTCAGCATGACAGCCCAGGTATGGCGAACAACCAAGTGAAAGGCACCGAAACTGCCTTTGTCGTATTGTATTTATGTTGTTACAAAGTTCGGGGGGACTCATGTCAAAAAATACATATCAATGTCGCCCTTGTTTTTGGCGGATACCTTTCCCCGGTAAACGCAGTTAAAATCATTTTTCAACAAAGCATAAGTAGCGCCGCTGATGTTGATCCTCCCGGGCTCGCTGCTGCTTTCCATACGTGCCGCCGTATTCACGGTGTCGCCCCAGATGTCGTAGGCAAATTTTTTCACGCCGACGATGCCGGCCACTACCGGGCCGCTGTGCAGGCCGATCCGGATATCAAATCCGTCGGGTTGGGTGCGTTGCCGCTGTTTGACGTACTGCTGAATGTCGAGAGCGGCCAGGGCTGCTTTCCGGGCGTGTTGCGTATCGGGCAGGGGCAGGCCGGAAACGGCCATATAGGCATCGCCGATGGTTTTTATTTTTTCCAGGCCGTGCCGTTCGATGATCTCGTCGAAGGTTTTGAAACATTCGTGCAGTTCGTTGACCAGTTCCTGGGGCGTGCGATTTTCAGCAATGACAGTGAAATCCACAAAATCGGTAAAGAGCACGGTCACTTCATTGTATTGCTTGGCGAGCGCCCTGCCTTTTTCTTTCAGTTCGTCGGCCACTTCCCGGGGTAAAATATTGAGCAGCAGGTCGTCCGATTTCTTTTTTTCCAGGCTGATGATGCCGTTGGATTTTTGCTGGTTTTTGTAGTTGCGATAAATAAAAAAGGAGAGCAAAGCCAGGAGCGCGAGACCGGCCAGGTAAAAATTACGTTGGGTTTTTTGAGCTTGCAAGGCTTTGTCTTTCAGTTCGAGTTGGGTTTGTTGCAGGTTTACCTGTGTAGCCTGGAGTTTTTTTTCATTTTCCGAACGTGCCAGTTGTTCGGCTTTTACCTTGTTTTCGCTTTGGGCGGAATGCAGTTCGGCCTGGGTTTTTAAGAAAGCCAGGTGTTGCAGGCTGCGTTCCTTGTTGGCCAGATCGATGGCGTTCTGTTTGATCAGGAGCTCCTGTTGCTGTTTGGCGGCGAGCAGGATTTGCTCGTTCAGTTTGGCGTCGGTGAGCAATTGCTGGCGCTTGAGCGAATCTTCGGTTTTACTGAATTCGTATTGCAGGGTCTTCCGGGTGATCTGTTTTTGCACCTCTACGTTATCGATACTATCGCGCAACAGCACGAACTGCCGATAGGCCAGGTAAGCGCTATCATACCGTTGGGTGGCTTCATAAATCTGGCTCAAACGTTCGAGCGCCTGGCTTTCGGTGTTCAACTGGCCGATGCCGCGGGCCAGGTCGCGGGCTTTTTGGATATATGTCACGGCAGGCGCATAATGCTGTTGCTGCTGGTAGACGGCGCCGATCCCGGCCAGGCTGGCGGCCATATTTTGTTTGTCCTGAATACTTTCGCTGATTTCCAGGGCTTTCCGGTGGTATTCCAGCGCGCGGGAGTAATCGGCCATTTTCAGGTACACGTTGCCGATATTGCCCAGGTTGATGGCGATCCGGGCTTTGTTGCCCTGTTTTTCGCTGATCGCCAGGGCTTTTTGTTTGAATTCCAGCGCTTTGGGATAATCGGCCAGTTGGGTGTAGACATTGCCGATGTTGACTAAAATACCGGACAAGGCCTGCGTGTTTCCCGTTTTTTCACAAATCTCGAGGGCCTTTTGATAGTATTCAATGGCTTTGGCGTAGTCGCGCAGTTCATTATGAATATTGCCGATATTGCCGAGTACATTGATGATACCGGCCTGGTTGCCGGTCTGCTCGTTCAGGGCCAGGGTTTTCTGGTAATATTCAAGGGCCCTGGGATAATCGAAGACGGAATAATAGATCAGGCCGATGTTGTTGTAGTTGTTTGCAATGCCCTGCTTGTTTCCTGTGCGGGCATTGATAGCCAGGGCTTTCTGGTAAAAATCCAGGGCCGTGGCGTAATCGGCCATTGCCATTTTGTTCGTTCCCTTCGCGCTGTAGGCGCCGGCCAGGTACTTTTTGTCGCTCAGTTTTTCTCCAAGGGCGATGGCCTTATCGGCATATTCCAGCCCCTGGGCCGGGTTGACGCTGTAAAAGCCGCGGGCGAGGTCGGTGAGCAGTTTTACCCGTACGGTGTCTTCTGTCAGGTAGGTTTTTTCCAGCCGGGCCAATGAATCCAGGCGCCGCGATTGTGCCTGGGCAACCGCAATGCTGATTCCAATAAAAAAAATGATAAAGCCGGCTGTTTTCATGGAACGACGGGCCTTTTAATCGGCTACAAAAACGACGTTTACGCAGGGCGCCACGCTGGTGGTATTGGTATTTTTCGGGAAAGTAACGAGGCTGGTATTGCTCATTTCCTCGTTGAAGGAAACGATCCGGATATTGTCCACCACCACCGGGAAGGCGAATGCGGAAGCGTCGTTTTTCTTCAGCCGGTAGAAGGAGTTGGCCAGCACGGAGATGCCCAGTTGTGCGTTTTTGGGAACGGAAACGGGCGAAATATCCACAAACGCCGGGGTGTGAACGGTTGCCGACGTGATCTTCTGTTCGCGCAGGACGACCGGCGTGCTGCCCGACAGATCCCAGAGTTTGACGGTGAATTCACCTGAAACGGGCAATTTCAGG
>JAKLJF010000510.1 GCA_023151335.1 Thermoanaerobaculia bacterium
TGCCGCAGATATCCGCACCGTGATCGTACGGTACACCCGCATCACTTTTTGCACCGGGTTATACTGCACCGGAAACAGCCATAACGCCTGGCCCCGGGTGTCGCGCCAAACAAAAGGTTTTTGCAAGGCGGCCAGCGTACCCGGGAAAAAATCATCGTGAGCGTACGAATGGCCGTATTCATACGGCACCTCCGCCGGATTGATATTTCGTTTGAGATTGCCTTTGGAAGGCGCCACTTCGACACCGGGATAATCGTCAAATTCGGCGGCCAGGATTTCCACGGCCATATTCCCCTGGGCGGGAATTTGCAGCGCCGCGGCATATTTCGGCACATCCGGCGCGCCTTTTTCAAGCAACGGTGTACCCTGGTCGATACCGATGATCACTGCCTGCCCCCGTGGCGTTTGAAGCACAGTCTGATCGATGCCCGACAAATATAGCCGCATTACTGTTTCGGCCTCATTGGCGCCGAGTACATGAAGGCGCGTTTCACTCCGGGACTGAGCGATCAGGGCGGTGGCGAACAAAAAGTAAAACAGGTATGCGATCAGTTTTTTTTTCATGTGCAACTCGAACTATTTACATGAGGCAAGGTAAATTCTTTTCCCCGGCCCAGAGCAAGCAACCCTGGCGTTTTTGGAAAAATTCGGACAGATAATGATTTGATATCAAACCAAACAAAAGGTTTTAATTTTCAGTAAGCATAATTATATTTGCATTTGATATTGACCGAATTTATTTCCCTGAATTTTGGAATAAAAAAACAACCGCTACAGATCGTGGCATCAAAAAAACGGACTATGCAGCGCATGGCGTCCGGGAATATTGGATCGTTGATCCGGCCAAACAACGGATTGAACAACATATCCTTCCTTCCGGCAGCGACGAATACTTTCCGGCCAAAATTCATCAATACGGCGAGGAGATTGAAAGCGTAGCCATTCCGGGTTTTAAAATACCGGTTCAGGCTATCTTTGAGGAAGAGGCAAACCTGGCTGCGCTCAAAACCCTGATGGGGTGACGGCGCTTTATCCTACTTCAAATATTTCCTGTACCGTTCAAAAAAAGCCGGAATACACAAACCCGGCAAATCCGTTGCGGCGTTGAACAAGGCACAGATGGCGATACCGTTTTTGCGGTCGATCGCGATCTCGCCCCGGAAACCGTTGACCGCCCCGCCATGGCAGATGATCGTATCCTGCCCGTTGACCAGCACACGCCAGCCGAGGGCATAGTAGGCTTCTCTTTTCCCCGGCCATGCACGGAAGTACCGGCGTTCCTGGTAGGTTCGGATCACGGGGCGAAAAACGTCGTTCAGGGTGCTTTCAGAAACAATATCGGGCCGGTAACCCAGCAATACGCGCAACCATTGCCCCATGTCGCCGATACTGGCATTGACACCGCCGGCGGGCGCAGCATTGTAGTAGCGGGTGGAAATGGTGTCGGGGAACCAGCCAGCCTGGGTAAAATGGTGGGGCAACGCTTTGTTAGGGTTAAGGTGTATGCTTTCCCAGTCCGCCGATGCGGTGTTCATGCCTGCCGGACGGAAGATTTTTTCCGTCAATACCTGTGAGTACGTTTTACCCGTGGCGGCCTGGATGGCTTCTCCGGCCAGGCTGAAAACGGCGTTTTGATAACTGTAGATTTCCCCGGGTTTGCCGTGTAAAGGCAAACGGGCAAACAATGCGGCGATCGAACGCAGGTCGTATCCCGCTTCTATCATGTTGGTATAGGCGTGATACGGCAGACCGGTGGTATGCGAGAGCAGGTGATGCAATTGAATTTCCCGCGTTTGCCCCGGCGAGGAAAGCGCGAACTCGGGGACATACCGCACCACACGGTCATCCCAGTGCAATTTGCCTTCTTCCACCAGCATGCCACTGAGTATGCCGGCAAATCCTTTGGACAATGACCCGATCCGAAAAACGGTCCGGATATCGACGGAGTCGGAAGTGCCCGTCCTTTTGACGCCATAACCGCGCTGAAAAATGACGGTGCTGTCTTTTACAATGACTACCGCGGCGCCCGGCGTTTGAGTCAGCAGCATGGAGTCGGCAAAGTAACGGTCGTAATCGGCCAGCAAGGCCCGCATTCGGGGGTCGCGCAATTCTGCCGGCAAAGGCAGCGTCTGCACGGAAGGGCTGGAAGTGGCGTCGGTGCAGGCATCGGTGCAGACGACCGCCAGAACGGCGAGCAGTACTGCGCACAAACGCCGGATCGGATAACGGAAACACATAAGACGGGCGAATATAGGGCAATGAACGCAAAGTAATGTGCTGGAATATGCGGGTGTGCGGGCTTAACTTTTTAGTCGCCGATCTCCAGGCCGTCATAAGCAGTGAATACGCCCGGCGGCAATTGTCCGGCAATTTCATCGGCGCGGCCCATTTCGTGGCTGATATGGGTGATCCAGGCCTTTTCAGGCCCGATCGTTTCGATGAGAGACAGGGCTTCTTCCAGGTTGAGGTGGGTAGGATGCGGACGTTGGCGCAAGGCGTTGATCACCAGGTAGCGGACACCCGCCAATTTGGCGATTTCTTTGGGCAGCAGCGATTTTACATCGGTCAGATAAGCGATCGCGCCAAAACGAAAGCCTAAAATGGGCAGGCGGCCATGCAGGATACCAATGGGCTGAACCCCTACCCCACCGACGTAAAACGAATCATGCTCGTCGATTGTATGCAGATCGACCCTGGGCAAGCCGGGAACAGGTTCTCCAAAAATATACGCAAACCGCCTTTTCACGTCGGCAGCCACGCGCGGCAAAGCATACACCGACATGGGATGGCCCGAACGGAAATTGAAAGGCCGCACATCGTCGAGCCCGATAATATGATCGTTGTGTTCGTGGGTCAGCAGGATGGCATCGAGGTGGCGCACGCCGGCACGCAACATTTGCTGACGCAAATCGGGGCCGGTATCGATCAGGATATTCGTGTCTTCGTGCCGGAGCAGGGCAGCCGTACGCAGCCGTTTATCGCGGGGGTCATTGGAATGGCAAACGTGGCAATCGCATCCGATGACGGGCACACCCTGTGAAGTTCCGGTACCGAGTAAAGTGAGTTTCAACGGTTTACGACTTACGATTTACGACTGATTAAAAACTGTTCACACCTGGAATGTCCGTCTACTGCCCACTGCCATTTTGCCATTTTCCGACCAATTCGCGCGATTTTTCCGAGAGTGCCGCCGGGTCAAACTCCAGTTTGTTCAGAATTTCAAGCAGGCAATTAATCCGGGCTTCCGTGTCGAAAAACTTGTTTACAACGGCTATTTTGCGCGATTCCACGATACAATAACCGCTTTGAAAACTGCCTTTTTCATAACGGACCGCGTAGTCCAGTTCGCCAAACAGTTCTTCGAGTTTCTTCAATGTAGTTTGAGTGTAGCGCATAAGCAATATATCTTCGCAGCGGGCGGCGCGTCGTGGCCGCGCAAAAGTAATTCAAAAAAAAACACTATGCGCATGTACAACCTCATCCCTTCTTTTCGCGGGCACTGGCTGCCGGGTTTTCTTTTTTTGTTCGTGTACCTGGCCGTATGCACCGATACGATGCAGGCCCAACGCCGTGAGCAACGGTTCCGGGCCGGGCTGATCGTGGGCGTCACGGCATCGCAGATCGACGGCGACCAGTCGGCCGGTTATCATAAGGTGGGCTTGCAGGGCGGCCTGCGCGCCATGGCCAGCTTGCGGGAAAAACAGGATCTGAGCATAGAAATGTTGTTCACCCAACGCGGCTGCCGCAACCAGCCGAAATTTTTTCCCGAATTCAGTACCACCCTCAATTACGTGGAAGTACCGGTGCAATGGCATTACAAGGATTGGGCGGCAAACCAGGATTCGGACGAACCGGACTATTACCGGGTGCATTTCAACGTGGGACTCTCCTATGCCCGGCTGATCAATTACCAAAACCGGTTCGACTTTAACGGCAGCGGTATTACCGCCGCGCTCCCGGATCTGAACGCCAACAGTTTTTGTTTTCTGATCGGCGCCAGCTTGTATCTGACCCAACACGTGGCCGTCAGCTTTCGTTATCACCGGGCGTTCAACCGCCTGTATAATCCCGGAAAACCCGGCACCAATTACGCCAATTCGCTCAACGAGCATTTCCTGGCTTTTCAAACCATGTACATATTTTAATGCGTTCTGCCGTTATTGACCTGGGTACCAATACTTTCCACCTGCTTATCGTGCATTATACGGCTTCAGGTGAATGGAAAGAATTACATCGCGAGCGCATTTTTGTAAAACTGGCGGAAGAAGGAATCCTGGAAATCGGCCCGGCTGCATACCGGCGCGGGTTGGAGGCCGCGGCTGTATTTAAAGCCGCATTGGATCGATATGACGTGCC
>JAKLJF010000511.1:0-240 GCA_023151335.1 Thermoanaerobaculia bacterium
TTGTTTTTTCCGGATGAAGGTCGAATTGATGGTAAAGGCCCCAACACATAGGCGCCAGAACGATCAGTATGACGCCCGCGGCGATCAGCCAGCGCCAGTCAAACATCGGCCTCCGGTTGCGGCGCATCAGCAAATGCGTGCCCACCGCAAAGGCCGGCACGATCAGGCCAATGGGGCCTTTGGCCAGCATGGCGAGGCCAAGGAACAGCCCGGCAAGGAGGGGTGCGCGCATAACCCCAC